>CAYOFM010000024.1:0-9508 GCA_964403365.1 uncultured Candidatus Saccharibacteria bacterium
CTTTTCTTTACCATTTTCCATAAAAAACCTACCAAAAATTAGCTTATAAAACTTACTACTCCAAAGATTAGACACTTTTTCTAGCAAAACTTATAAAGAATAACGGCTAAGCTTTAATGAGGTGAAGATGAAATACGCATTTATAGATTTAGATTACAAACCGACTCCTAACGATTTAATTTGTTTGTTCAAGATTAAACCAAATGGATGTTCTTTGAAAGAAGCCGCTCATAATGTTGCTTTAGAATCTAGCACAGGAACTTGGACTTCTGTAAGTTCTAATAAAGCCTATGTTAACAAACTTGGAGCTAAAGTATTTGAAATTAAAAGAAGTTGGAACGATTTAAATCCAAAGTTTGATTTTGTGGAAATCATTAAACGTATTGAGGAATTAGCTTTAGCTGGCTCTGGGTCAAATGTTTTTGAAGAAATATTCAAGATTATTTATGCCAAACTTTATGATGAAAAGCTAGCTAGAGAAAAAAGAGAGAACCAAGAGGTACTTTTTAGAAAATATCGAGATGCAGAAAAAACTTATGATATCGTTAACGACTTATTCAAGCAGGCGGTGAGAGAGTGGCCAGATACTTTTGAAGGATCAGACAAAATTAGAATTACACCAGAGAGATTAAATATCTGTGTCCCATTTTTAGAAAATGTACGACTTTTTGAAACAGGGCAAGCAGAACTTGAAATTATTGACAGTGCTTTTGAGTATTTGATTACCGAAGTTTCAAAAGGTAGAAAAGGGCAATATTTTACTCCCCGTCATGTTATTAAAATGTGTATTGAGATGTTAAACCCTAAAGAGGATGAATACATTATTGACCCAGCTTGTGGCTCAGGTGGCTTTTTATTACATACTATGTATTATGTTTGGGCTAATTACTTAAAAACAGAAATGGCAAAGAAGGATTATGCGGCTAAGTATCTTTTTGGCTTAGATTTTGATGATAATATGCGTCGTATATCTCAAGCATTAATGTTAATTGCTGGAGATGGTAAACATCATATTTTTAAACGCAATTCTTTAGATGCTAGAGATTGGCAAGGCATAGAGCCTGAAGAAGCTAGAAGCCAGTTTAGACCACTTTTATCAAAAACAGAAAATACGTCAGATGATAAAGAAAATCAAAAAACATTTCGTTATTTAAATTTTGATGTGGTTTTAACCAATCCACCTTTTGCTGGAGAAAATCCAGATCAGGGTTTATTGCGACAATACGAGTTAGCGAAAAAAGACGGTAAGTTAAAAAATAACATTGAACGCCATATATTATTTATTGAAAGAACTATTGATATGATACGTGATGGTGGCAGAATGGCTATTGTCTTGCCACAGGGAGTTTTGAATAATACTAATATGCAATATGTAAGAGAGTTCCTTTTTAATAAAGCCCGTATCTTGGCTGTAGTTGGTCTTCATGGTAACACCTTTAAACCGCACACTGGCACCAAAACAAGTGTTTTGTTTTTACAAAAATGGGGGGAAGAGGCTAATAAACCAAAGAAAGACTATCCAATTTTTATGGCAACTTCCCAAAAATCAGGTAAAGATAATTCAGGTAGCTATATTTATAAAAAAGACAAAAATGGTGGCTATGTGCATAATAAAAATCTTCAAAAAGCTATTGATCACGATCTTTCCGACATTGTCGAGACCTTCCTTACCTTTGCCCAAAAACAAAAATTTAGTTTTTATGGAAATTAATAAACAAAAATTTAGTAAAACGAAAAAAGAAGCAGAAGATTTTTATAAAAGTATAGGAAAAGTTTACTGCCCTTATTTTAAGGAGGATGTAGCTTTTAATGCAAAAGGATTAGAACATCTAAAATTTAAAGGAAAAAATAAAGTAAGAGTAATAGCAGATCAATACAAACGTTTCAAATTGTTAAGACTCGCTCCTAAAATTATTAAAGTATCACATACTTTACAAGAATTTTTCACAGAGAAAAGATTTGAAAAACAAAATATTAATTCACGATGGGAAAATAGATTAGTTCAAGTAATTTATTATGGTTTTGTAGCTATATTTGACAATACAAGAGTGAAAATAATCATAAAAGAAATAGAAGGAGGTAACAAATTTTTTTTGGAGCATAATTCCATTTTGGAAGATAAGAAAAGATTCACTTGGGCTTAAAACAAAAAAAATCCTTCACGAAGGAGATTTAGAAACACAATGATTCAAAATGGTACTCGGCTACGGCTTGAACTTATTTAGCCGTGAGAGGGCCAAAACCCTTCCAAGCACCACATCTTCATATTAGCAAAAAATAAAATCCTGTCAACCCCTCCCCTCCTGTGTATAACTAAAAAAAATAAAAGATAAATTTAGTTTTATGAAATGTCAAAAATAATTGAAAAAATTGATAGTTTTCTTGAAAAGTATCATCATTTCTTAATACCACTTTTTTAGCTAGTTACTTTTTTGATTGCTTGTTACTTTTTTAATAATACCATTAGTGCTAATAATTTCATTCAGTTACTTATTTTTGTTGTTTTATTTTGGTATAGTCTTGAGACAAGGGGGTTAAGATTATCTAGTATAAAAAGTCATAATTTGCATTATGAACCACTATTGATTTTATATCATAGTATAACTGATTCTGGTTTAGAACAAATTATACTAAAAAATGAAGGCAAAGGAGTAGCTTTTAATGTAAAGATTGATTCTATAAAAATAAATAATAAAATGTATGAACTTGATTTTTTGAGACCATTACACTATTTTTCGAGTGGAGATACTAAAGTTATGCATATAAATAAAAGTGCCAAAATTTTACAGAAGTCATTTGATATTCCATTGAGTGAATTTGTGTGTACTGTTTGGCAAAATAATAAAAAAGAAGTACGATTTATACTTTATTTTAATAGTATTGTGCAAGAAAATAACAAACAGGAATTTAAACTTGTGATATCAAAAGACTATCCGTTGGGTACTAACGAGATTATCCCCGTATAAAAATTAAAACAATGGTATATTCAATAATAAAAAAATCTGAATTGGAGGGGGCATTGCGGTTGGATGCTGAATATTATCAGCCGGAATATTTTATTGATTTTAAAAAAGGGAAATGGGCTCCAATAGGAAAGTTTTTAGAATCTTGCCAGTATGGACTTTCAAAAGCAATGAATATAGAAACTGGTTACCCAATATTTCGAATGAATGATATTAAAAATGGTTTCTTGGTCGATGACGAGCTAAAATTTGCAGATATTTCTACAGAATTATTTAATCAATATAAGCTTGATAAAAATGATGTTTTATTCAACAGGGTAAACTCAGAGGAATTTGTTGGTCGTACGGGTATTTTTAAAATGGAAAAGGATTTCATTTTTGCTTCTTATCTCATCCGTTTAAAAGTGAATAAAGGAGGAAAAATTTTATCAGATTATTTAAATATTTTTTTAAATTCAAGTTTTGGAAAAAAACAAATTCGTAAATTTTCACGACGTGCCGTGAATCAGGCGAATGTAAACGCAGAAGAATTAAAAAAAATTAAGATTGCTGTTTTACCATTGCCAATTCAAAGAAATATTAAATTATTATCAGATAAATCATGGTCTCAATTCAATCAGTCAAAATTATTTTATAACCAAGCAGAAGAATTATTGTTGAAAGAGTTGGAACTTAAAGATTTTAAGAGTGGCAATGAGCTTTATAATATCGTAAATCTTGCTGATGTAAAAGATGCTAATCGTATTGATGCTGAGTATTTTCAAGTAAAATATGAGAAATTAGTATCAAAAATAAAGAATAAAAATACACAATCGTTAGAGAATTATATCAAAAATTATTCAACTGGTACTCCTTTTAAAAGTAATAATTATCAAGAGAATGGAGTTCCGTTGATTAGAATAAATAATATAAAAAAGGGCTATCTTGACTTAACAAATACAGCATATCTATCGGAACGAGCCTACTTGATGGCTCTAAAAGATATTGCAAAACCAGGAGATATTGTGTTATCGATGTCTGGCAATGTTGGAATGTCAGCGATAGTACCTGATGATATTCCTAAGAGCAGTGTTAATCAAAGGATACTGAAATTTACATCAAAGAATATCAACAAGGATTATCTGGTGTTTTTATTGAATTCGATTGTCGGCTCTTATCAGTTGGAAAGAATAGGTACAGGAGGAGTACAAACAAATATTAGCTATAGAGATATAAAGAATCTTTTAATTCCTACTTTACCAAAATTAACACAGCAAAAGATTGCTGATTTAGTAATACAGTCACATCAAGCCCGCAAAGAAGCAGAGCAGTTATTGGAAGAGGCAAAACAAAAAGTTGAAGATTTAATAGAAAAGTAAAATTATATAACAAAAAAATATATGCCAAAAGTTTTAATGGTCGAGGATGATCCTTTTTTGGTCGATATCTATGTCAAGAAGTTCGTTGGAGCTGGCTTTCAGATAAAGCAGTTTACAAATTATAATAAGATAATTGATAAAGTTGTAAAAGAAAAACCAGATATCATATCCTGTGGTATTGTTGTGCCTGGAAGAATTGATGGGTTTAAGGCCGTGAAGATGTTAAAGGATAATAAAAGAACAAGAGACATTCCAATTATAATTCTTACAAACATTGGGCAAAAAGAAGAGATTGAAAAAGGACTTAGATTAGGAGCAGTTGATTATTTAGTTAAAGCAAATTTTAGCCCTCACGCAATAGTTCAAAAATTTAAAGATCATCTTAAGGAAACAGGCCATTTTACTAATTATGATTTCAAGCAGCAGAAAGCTAAGCAGGTTAGCAAGAATGCCCGGTTTTCTTTGGGGTGGAACCAAGATTTTCGTTTATCAGATGATTATAAAAGAAAAATTAAAGGCGGAGATTTGTTTAGTTATATCTGGGCAGTTATAGTTAACATTTTTACCGTTATTGTTGTTTTAGCAATTTTCAGCAAAGCTTTCAGTGATTTTGAAACAATAATTTTTTCTTTATCAATTTTTATATTTTTAGCCATTAATAATTTTTTTGCAGTTTATGCACAAAATAATGGTCGGCAATTATTTACTTTATCTAACGAGCTACGAGAAATCAAAGATTTATTCCATAAGTCAACAATTAAGAACAAGAAAGACGATGAATTAGATAAAATGGATAAGATTCAGCAAGTTTTGCGTAAGGCATCTATAAAATTTTGGATTAATACAGTCTTCAATTTTATTATTTTTGTAATCGTATTATTTAATTTGATAGGAGCCCTTTAGGATTCATTTTTATAAAGAAATAACACCAGAGACCGTTTTAGGTTCTGGTGTTAGTGTTGTAGATAGTGCTAGCCGATGGAAAGTCCATCAGTTGCATTATCATGAGTGATGGGCAGGTAGAATTCGCCTTGCCCACCACACCGGGGGCATGGTTTTGTTGGCTCCAAGGGATTGGGGTTGGTGTTTTCACCTGCGCATGTTGGACATTCAGAAATTTTGCATGGAGGAAATTCTATAATTTCTCCACGCCCTCCACATCGCCAACACAGCTTAGTTAGCTCCAAAGGATTGGGGTGTGTGTTTTCACCTTCGCATATTGGACATTGAACGACACTGTAAAGATCTTCTGCCCTTTTCAAGGTTATATCAGTCGGTCTGTCTTGACTCATATTTTTCTCCCAAAATAAAGGTTCGTTCCAAAACATTCATAGCCGTATTATTACCGATTTTTACGCTTTTGTCAAATGAAAAATATTAAAATTAAAATTATGATGGGTGGGGTTGTGCTGTTGGTGCTGGCAAACTATTTTGTTTGGCGAGAGATTTGGGGGCTAGCTCGGGGACTAGAGGTAGTGTTTTTTGATGTGGAGGGTGTTGACATGTTGTGTAAATTTTGTAGGATTTGGGGTATAATAAAACTATGATAGAAGACACAAAGAAAATAACAAAAGATGTTTTTTTTAGACATTATGCAGGTTTGCCTCTTGCTGTTAGGAAAGAGATTGTTTTGGATTTGGGCGGGAAAGGTGGTCCAATTACATGGGACGTAGCATATATAGAGATTCAAACAGATACAAAGCTTGGTAATGAGATTTTTAAAAGGTTGATAGATTTAGAATTTATCCCAATAGAACATGGAACTAAAAGAAGCTAAAAAAAATATAAATGAAGAGGAAGCTCAACAAGAGGAAGATTGAAAGTTATTTAAAAAAGCAGAGTCCAGAATTAGTTTTGTTGAACGGACATGGAAATGATTCTGAAATTTTTGGACAAAGTAATAAAGTTTTGCTTTCTGCTGGCATAAATTCATACCTTTTAGCAAAAAAAACGATATACATTAGAGCATGTAGTACAGGAGAAGTACTCGGACCTAAAGCCATAAAGGAAGGTGCGATTGGATTTATTGGTTATAAAAAACCATTCTTTTTTTGGAATGATATTAATAGTGTCAATAAACCATTAGATGATGAATTAGCGAGACCATTTTTTAGATGTTCAAATCAAGTTGGGATCTCTTTAATTAAGGGTCATGTAGCTAAAAAGGCACATAGTAAAAGTATGAAATTATATAGAAAAGAAATAATAAAAATGTTTTCAAGTGAGGCTTCTAATACGTTTATACTTGCGGATTTAATGTCAAACATGAGGAATCAAGTTTGTTATGATTCTGATACAGTGGTAAAATAAACTTATGAAAGTGAATTGTTGATAAAATGATAACTACCTATAAATGGGCAGTTATTTTAATTTAGAAATGAAAAACATAAAGATTAAAATTATGTTGGGTGGAATTGTGCTGTTGGTGCTGGCAAACTTTTTTGTTTGGCGAGAGGTTTGGGGGTTGGGTGGGGGACTAGAAGTAGTGTTCTTTGATGTGGGGCAGGGGGATAGTGCGTTTGTGGAAACACCAGAAGGGCATCAGATTTTAATTGATTCTGGGCCAAGTGGGGAGGTGATTTTAGAGAAGTTATCGCAGGAGATGCCGTTTTGGGATAGGACATTGGATCTAATTGTTTTAACCCATCCAGATTATGATCATCAGCGCGGGTTTCTAGATGTTTTAGATAGGTACAAGGTGGAGAATATTTTGTGGCATGGGGGGACAAGAGAAACAAAAACCTATTTAAGTTGGCTGGAGAAAATAGAGCAAGAACAAGCTAATATATTTATGGCTCAAAAGGACCAGCAAATTAGAGTAGGGGACAGCCAATTCTTTATTTTTCATCCTTTTGAAAGTTTAGAAGGTGTATCTGTGGAAAAGAAAAGCAATGAAAGTTCAATTATTATGAAATTAGTTTATGGCAGTAACAGTTTCTTATTTACTGGTGATGTAAGCAAGGATGAAGAAGAGGCTTTGTTGGTTCGTAGTGATTTGCCAGTGGGTATTGGGGCACAGGTATTAAAAATAGCCCACCATGGCAGTAAAACATCTAGTAGCAAGCAGTTTTTGCAAGTAGTTAACCCAGAGTTTGCTATTATATCAGCTGGTAAGGATAATCAATATGGCCACCCAGCAAAAGAGACCTTGAACAGTTTAAAAGAATTTGCTATAAAGGTATTAAGGACAGATGAGTTTGGCGATATACGGATTGTTGCCACTGGTAACAATCTCTTAATTAATCAAAATTAACCTTGAACTGAGCTTAGCTCAGTTCACACATATACATGAAAGACATAGAATTTCCAATTTTCAAAACTAAAACAGAAGGTGTAGATAAAAAGTTTAATTTATCTAATCCAGAAGCTAGGAAAGAGTATTTTGAGCTAAAAGCAGGTCCAGAAATAGCTCGGTTAAGAGAATACTTAAAAGAAAATAGTTTTATTGCCTATATGCTAGGTAAGAAAAATTCTGGCAAGGGCACCTATGCTAAGATGCTTAAAGAAATTGTTGACCCTGATAAAATAGAGCATTTTTCTATTGGTGATATGATGCGTAGTTTTGATGAGGTGGTAAAAGATAAAGAAAAGAAAAAAGAATTAGTTGAGTTTTTAGAGAAAAACTATCGTGGATATATTCCTTTGGATGAGATTATTAAATCAATTGAAAATAGAAAGGAAAAAGGGACTAAAGCATTATTGCCATCTGAATTAATTTTAGCATTGGTTAAAAAAGAAATTGCTGATAAACCAAAGAAAGCATTATTTATTGATGGTTTCCCTCGGACATTAGACCAAGTATCATATTCATTGTTTTTCCGTGATTTAATTGGTTATAGAGATGACCCAGATGTATTTATTTTAATTGATGTACCGGAGAATGTGATTGATGAAAGAATAAAATACAGATTAATTTGTCCAGATTGTCAAACATCTCGTAATTTAAAACTCCTACCAACTAAAGAAGTTGGTTATGACGAAGAAAAAAAAGAGTACTACCTATTATGTGACGGAGAAGGTTGCGGAGGTAAAAGAATGGTCCCTAAAGAAGGAGATGAGTTAGGTATAGAGCCGATTAAAGAAAGGTTGCAAACAGATGAAGATTTGATTAAAAAAACCTTTGGTTTGCATGGCGTACCTAAAGTAGTTTTAAGAAATGCTATTCCAGTAGATAAGGTAGGGGAGAATACTGATGATTATGAATTAACTCCTGAGTTTAGTTATGAAAGACAAGATGGTGAGATAAAAATAAAAGAGCAACCATGGAAAGTAAAGGACGATAATGATGTCCTATCACATAGCTTGATGCCACCAGCTGTGGTAGTTAGCCTAATCAAACAACTAGTAGAAGTTTTAGATATTTAGTAAAAAGGGGTTGACAAATATATAGGACATAGTAAGATACGGACATTAGATAAAAAACATAGTTTGACTATGTTTTTTTGATTAGAAAATAATTTTGTAGTTATTTTTAAAAGAGCTACTGGAAGGCGTCGCATTAGAAGAGTTCCTCCCTAATTGCGGTGCCTTCCAGTAGCTTTTTGTTTTATATCGTATCTGTGGATAACTTTTTTTATTTTAGTTTGTCAGTGGGCGTATAAAAGCGTAAAATGGGGTTATAGGTGTCTCCTAATTAACTATGAGGGACAACCATAAATAAAAAGGAAGGTGGGGATAAACTGTGGATAATTTGGGGATAAATTTAGAGGGATTTTAGGTAAATTGGGGAAAAGGTAGGAAAATCAGGGGAGTTGACTAGGGTTGACATTGAGCGAGAAAAAAAATAGAATAAAAACATCTAACATCTAGTCGGAGGAGCCTAGAAAGAATTTTGTGTTTTATTTAAATCAAAATTTTAACCATAAAATTGAACTGGGACATTTTTTTGAGTTGCCTTAATGGGTGGTTTTTGTTTTGTGCAGGATGATATCTAATCTTGAAACCCGAGCTTTGATTTTTTAAGAAATCAGGACCTGGGCTTTAAGGGCCCTGCCCAATTAGGGAGGGACTCGGACCGCATTTTGACGCGGTGGAATCCGTTATGTATAATCTATTAGACATAACAACCCAAATATGAAAGGTCGTATAATTAAGAATGTAATGTAATAATTAAAAAAATATGAGTAAACAAATAATAATTAGTTTAAGCGTAATTGGTCTTATTGCAGCTATTGCTGTAGGAGGCAC
>CAYOFM010000025.1:0-9424 GCA_964403365.1 uncultured Candidatus Saccharibacteria bacterium
TTACTAAAGGTCTTTCCGGTTGCCGGTTAACACGACTTAACGCCTCAATCTCTTTTTCTAGAGCTAAGCCAATTAAACGAGGTAAAAATTCAGCGACACCTGCTACTGATGCATGATTTCTATGACAAACAGCAAAAGCATCCTGAACAAAAACATCTGCTAAATCAGCTAGAGTTTTAGCAAAACTCCTGTGATTAGCTACCTCGCCCGGATAAAATCTTATATTCTCTAAAAGCATAACTTCTCCGGGTTTCATATTCTCTGTTTTCTTTGCTAGCAACTTACTTGGCGGAGTTTTTTCAAACTTTACCTTGGTATTTAAAAGATTAGATAACTCTCTTGCCACTGGTTTTAAACTTAATGATTTATCTTTCTTTTTCGGCCTACCTAAATGGCTAACGAGAATAAGTTTAGCGCCTTGGTTCTTTAGATAAAATAAAGTTTCAAGGACACTATTTAATTTAAAGCAATCTAAAACTTTGCCCTTACTAATAGGCATATTTAAATCTAAACGAACTAAAGTTCTTTTGTTATAGAAATTATAATCTCTAATAGTCTGCATTAGTCAAAGTTTACTGGCTGGCCTGGCTTAAGATCCCCTTTATCAGGCACAGATGGCTTTAATGAATCGGCAATAGCTTGCTTAAGTTCTGATTTATCAACCCCATTATGATTGTTTTTCCTTTTACTCTTACTAAAAGATATTGGACTTTTGCTTAACAACTGCTCTAAGGAAAATGATTTTGCTTGCTCAGGCTCTTTTGCTGGGCCTGGTGTTGGTTGCGGTATGGCTTGTGGTTTTGGCTCAGGCTTTGGTGATTCCTTTTGCATAGTGCTCTCAGTTGGCTTCTTACCACGCTCAGCTCTTTTATTTAAACAAGCCTTACAATATACAGGCCTAGTTGGGTCTGGTTTAAATGGCACCTTTGTCCATTTGTTACATTCTTTGCATTGTACATCATGTAACTCTATTCCTTTAGACTTTGGCTGAGATTTTTGTTCAATATCAAAAGCCCCTGTCCATTCGGCAATTTCTTGTTCAATTTTTGCTCTATCAGTAGCGTACTCTTTTCTAGAATGCTCTATCACCTTCTCCCTACATGATTCAGATTCTGCTTCAATAGGTGCTAAAGTTGCAGCAGAAAAAGGCCTGCCTGTAATACCATCAACAATTAATTTTAAATAAACATGATATTTAGGTAAGTTAACTAAATCTGTCATGTAAAACTCTGGTTGAAACTCTTTTTCTAAAAATTCTGCATCTTCTGCGCCTACTCTAAAAGTAATCAAAGTGCCTACGTTACCAAAAACTGCATCACGCACTACTTCTTCCATTTGAGCAATATATTGATGAGCTAGAATTAAACTTAATCTGTACTTTCTAGCTTCTGATAAGATAGTGGCAAATGATTCTGTGGCAAAATTTTGAAACTCATCAACATACAAAAAGAAATCACGCCTCTTATTTTCCGGAATATCTACCCTACTCATAGCTGCTAATTGCAACTTGGTAATTAATAAGCCACCAAGCAATTTAGAAGAATCCTCCCCTATTCTACCTTTAGATAAGTTTAAAATTAGAATCTTACCTTCATCCATCGCCTTTCTCATATTTACAGCTGATTTAGACTGGCCAACAATATTACGAATTAATGGAGAAGAGATAAATTGACCTATTTTATTCTGAATAGCTGCCGTAGCCTCTGTTTCATACCTTTGAGAATATCTAGCAAATTCTTGAAGCCAAAATGATTTAACTACAGGATCTTTAACTTTTTCAATAACATCTTCTCGGTATCCTGGATCTGCTAATAAACGATTTACCCCTAATAAGGTAGCACCTGGGTACTCTAGTAGGGCTAAAATAGCGTTGTTTAAAATATACTCCATTCTAGCAGACCAAACATCAGGCCAAATCTTTTTAAATACTCCCATTAATCCAGAAGCTACTAAATGCCTATACTCTAACCCAACTTGTTCCATCACATTAAAACTAATAGGGTGGTTCAAATCAGCTGGATTGAAATAAACTACATCCTTGATGCGCTCTTTAGGGATAAAATCTAATAATTCTTCGGCTGCTTCACCATGAGGATCAACAAAACCTATACCTTTACCATCTCTGATGTCTTGGATAAGCATATTACGCAAAAGAGATGTTTTGCCTACACCTGTTTTTCCGATAATATAAACATGACGCCGACGATCGTCGGTTCTAATACCAAATTTCTTATGCTCGTTTCTAAAAGTTGTTTCTCCAAAAAAGTTTATATCACTCATTGTGTTAATTATTGATTAATAATTATTCATTAAACATACCATTATTCGGTAGGAATAATTGGTGGTGGCCCGCCCTTTTTAGAAACAATCCGTGGTACGCTAGGCGGTAAACCAGCAGTAGTCATTGGATAATGATAAATAGTAGCTAACTCCTCGGTGTTTAAAACCATAGTTGTTTTCCAAATATTTGGATAATTAGGCATTAACCTAGCCACATATCGTTGGAACATTTTTTTCTTTCTATTATACATCCTTCTTTTTCTAAAAAAGTAATGTACCTTAGGTCTTGTTTTGGCTGAAAACCTAATACCATTTAAAGTTTGGTCAGCAAAATGCAAAAAGTACCCACGAGAAATTGTTTTATGAGCTGGATCAAAATTATCTTTTTTATAAACATAAATCCCACGAATGGTTGTTCTAAAGCCAAGTTTAGATATCTTTTCTTCTACTGCTGCTACTTTTTCTCTTTCACCTGGAGTTAAGCGAAGATCCGGGTTTGCTTTTTCTTGTTCCTTAGCATTAATCACCTTATCAAACGGTATATGCTCTTTGTGAGCCATTAACCTATATGCTTCCCCACCAATTGATGGCATCTTTACTTCTTTTTTTCTTTCAGTAATTTTATCAACTAATTTTTCACCAGCAGTTACCCATGGTATCTCATTGTTAGTAATGGGTGCTGGGATAACCTGAAACCAAAACTGTTGACCAGGACCTAATTTTGCCATTCGTTCTAAAACATTGCCAAATACATCTAATCTTTTATCTGGATCTATTTCACCAGGAGAGATTTCAAAAAATTTATAGGTTTTAATAGGATACGGCTCATCTGGTTTCATTAATACATAATCCTCGCCATACATATCCCACTCCTCATTAGGAATATTCTGAGGTACATTCTTAGTATAATCTTCTGCCTCAAAAAGTTCTAAATCTGGATAATGAGTATGTAAAATTGCCTCAACCATCTTACGATGGGCTTTTAAAAGGCGGATATAGAAATGAATTTCTCCTTCAATGCCAGCCACTTCAAAAGATATCCAAAATGGAGCACCGTCAAACTCACCTTCACACCATTGTTCACGCCAGTTAGGACCATCATAAATTGGCCAAATAGCGGCAAACACATCTTCCATAGCCCTATATGGTCTAACTACTTCAGCTGGTGGGGTAACTTCTAAAACCATCCATTCTAATTCTTGATACCATGTTTCCCATTGTATCCACCAAAGATAAAAATGCTTAGCAGGAAAGTATAAAAACACTGGTAGTAAAAACCACCACCATATTTTAATTACTTCCCATAGCCCTGCATAAAAAGATTCTATATAAGGTAAAACCATATAAAATAACTAATTAAAAAAATAAAAACCCCTGTTAAGAGGATCTTAAATGTGTAAATAGACGAAATCATTAAGCCTGCCAATACATTAGGCAAACCAAAAACCTTTCTGCCCGACCAAACCATACAAAGGTACCACCAGGCAAAAAAGAAAATAAGAGTTAGCCCCAAGAAGACTTTAATGGCTAAATCAGGGAACATGTATATATGTATAACGTAAAAATGCCTTAAAATAAAAAACTCGTTCTAAATAACGTAATATCTGTTTTGATCGTCTCTGTTAAAAACTGCTTTGTTGTTTAAATTCAAAAAAATAGTGTTTGGTTTAACTAAACGCTTTTCTAGTACCATTTCTGCAACTTGCTCTTTAGCTAATGGACCGTTATCTTTCAATACTGCACAAATCACATCTTTTACTGTGCCAGGTTGATAGCCCCACTCTTTTAAACCATATGTACCTCTGCCTACTAAAACAAATCTATCATCTCTAATTAATTCGTTATGTACTGTTTGAGGTAATACTTTTCTGTTTGATAAAAATTCACTTAATAAATCACTAGCTACTATTGCTATATCTCTAAAATGAAGTGGCTTATCTGATTTTTTAAGAGCTAGAAAGGCAGCATCCTTTACTCCCCTTGGCTGAATCTCTGGCCACTTTGATAAACCGTATCCCCCTAAAGGGCCTTTATCAATTTTCTTAGTAGTGTTTAAGCAAGCTAGACAAAAATTATTAGAAATATCTTTTTCTAAGGCTAAAATCTCTTTCTCAAGTAATGGCTTTTTAATCTGAGTTAGCTTCTTTAGAAAAGTTTGGACTACTTGATTAGTTTTAGCGCTAACGTCTTTATCTAAAGACCAAAAAGCAAAAGTTTGGTTAGTTTCAGGATGGCGATAAAATGGCTGGCCTAAAGTAAGTAAAAAGTAAGCAGCATTTTTTTGGTCTTCTGCTGATAACTCTTTTAGTAATACATCTTCTTTTTGAAAACCACCATTTTTTTGCAAATGCTTTTTAAAATTAACAAAAACAACATTTAAATCTTGATCGTCTTGTACTATTTCACTTAGCTTATTAATTGCCTCTGTTTCAATTTGACGTACTCTTTCACGAGTAATACCAAAATCATCCCCTATGCATTGTAGGGTTTCGGTTGGGCTACCAATTAAGCCAAAGCGTCTAACAACTACCATTTTTTGCTTTTCTGATAACTTGTCTAGAACTCTGCCAACATGTTTTTGATAATTTGTTTTTGTCATATTTTATTTACTTATGAAACAGCTTTAAGGCTATTTTTCTATTTAATCATAGTTTTGTTAATTTGTCAACATCAATTTATCCCCAACTATTCAACACTCTACTCTCTATACTTTCTCTCTTTAAACTTTAAGTAACTAGCTAACAACGGAGTAGCTAAAAACAGAGAAGAATAAGTACCTAAACCGATACCAATTAAAAGGGCTAAAGAGAAATACTTTAAACTAGCTCCACCGAAAAAGAAAATAGCTAACAAGGCTAACATAGTAGTAAAAGAAGTATTAATTGAACGGGTTAAACTTTGGTTTAAGCTTTTGTCTACAACTTTATTAAAATCCTCGCCTCTGGATTTGCCTAAGTTCTCCCTTAAACGATCAAACACTACCACTGAATCATTAATAGAATAACCAAAGATAGTTAAAAAGGCAGTCACAATCGGAATAGTAAGTTCCACGCTGTAAAACCTGCCTAGGATAATTAAAATACCTAGGGTGATTAAAACATCATGGAACAAAGCAATAATACTGGTTACTCCATACACCCAAGATTTAACTGGTTTAGAAACTTTTCTAAAACTCATCGCTATATATAGTAGGATAGCCAAAAGAGCTACTATTAAAACAACAATTGTTTTTTGTTTTAATTCCTTACCAATAACTGGACCGATTGATTCAAATCCCTCACTCCCCTGCTCTATTTCTCCTAGTGATTCAATAGTAGTTACGATTTGTTGATGGGTTGCTTCATCAATTGCTTTAGTTTTTAAGCTCACACTTCTCTCTCCTACTGTTTGTAAAGTAAATTCTCCTACGTCTAGTTGTTCTATGGCACTTCTAACTATACTTATCTCTGGCACCTCATTTTCAAACGAAACAGTTAACACACTACCTCCAGTAAAATCAATAGCTAAGTTTAAGCCAAAATAAATAATGTTTACTAAGCTAATGCTTACTAATATAATAGAAAGAGTATAAAATATTTTTCTGTATTTTGAAAACTTTAATTCCATAACCATGTAATTTTTGCTAACTTTGTATTCTCGAATAATTTAAGAAATGTTCTAGTGACACATAAAGAAGAAAACATACTAAATAAAATTCCTAGAAATAAGGTGAAGGCGAAACCTTTAACAAAACTACTACCAAAACCAAACATAATCACTGCTACTAATAGGGTAGTAAAGTTACCATCTCTAATAGAAGGCCAAGCCCGAGAAAAACCATTTTTAATAGCTTTATCAAATGGCTCTCCATTCTTTAACTCTTCTTTCATTCTTTCAAAGATTAAAACATTAGCATCTACTGCCATACCTACCGATAAAATAGCACCGCCAATGCCGGCTAAAGTTAAAGTGACTGGGATAAGCTTGAATAAGCTAAGCATAATGCCTGCATAAATAATTAAAGAAACAACTGCTAAAAATCCAGAGAAACGATAGAACACAAGCATAAACAAGCACACCCCGATAAAACCAAGCATAGCTGCTTTTAAAGATTTTTCCAAAGAAATCTTACCCAAAGTAGGACCTACCGTAGTTTGAGAAATTAATTCAATCGGTACTGGCAAAGCACCAGCGTTTAAATTACGGACCAATTCTCTAGCTTCTTCTAAGGTAAACTGCCCAGTAATCTGAGCCAAACCACCAGATATCTTATCATTAACTACTGGGGCAGAAATTAAAACATTATCAATATATATAGCCAAACGTTTACCTATGTTCCTTTCTGTTATCCCTTCAAAAAGATCTGCACCGTCCTTATCAAACTCTATGGTAACTTCTGATTCAAAAGTAGTTTGATTAAATGCCAAGGCAGCTTGTTTTAGATATTGACCAGTTAGTTTGGTTTCTATAAAATATGGATCAATTAACCACTCCTCATATTCTGCTATTTTCTGATCAATCGCACCTTGAGGAGCATCTTTGTACGCATCCCCTGATAAAATATCTTGTAACTCTTGTTGTTTGGCTACAATTGCTTCTGTTTCTGCTTCATCTCTTTCTTCTTTAAATTCCAAATACGGTGTTGCGCCAATCATCTCAATCGCCTTGTTAACATCCTTCACGCCAGGCAACTCAATTACCAATCTACTATCATTATCAGCGGTTTCCTGTATAGCCACAATTGGCTCCCCTACTCCAAACAAGTTAACCCGCCTTTCAATGACATCTCGCAAGCCATTAACTGCCTCTGCTCTTTCTTCTGGTAAGATATTAGATAAATCTGTTTGATATACTAGGTGGCTACCACCTAACAAATCTAAGCCAAGTTTAAAACCCTTGCTCGGAAATAGCGGTAATTCTCCTAAAAGTGGTATCTTATCTATAGTGGGGTTTATCTTGCTAATAACCTTATTGATTGGCTGAGGGAATACAAAATTAAAAGCAAAAAATCCCACCAATAGGATGAGAATAAAACCAACACTTGTTTTTCTCCTCTTTGTCATAAATGATATTATCCAACTATACCAAACTTCCCCGCTTTTATCAAGCCTAAGCCCAGACCGAGGCCCGACCTCAGGTCAACTTCACCCTACTAAGTTTTAACATCCAATCTTGTCAAGTACACTTGACAAGATTTTTCCTGCATCATATCCCACCCAACTAAAAAAGGCACCAGATACAATATCTGAATGCCTTATGTCTTTATGCACTACTAACACTATCTTCAAATCCACAAACCCAATGCTTGCAAACTTGAGAATAGGGACGATTGATATTACTTCTCAATCGCCCATATTTTATAAAATTATCTCCAGTGCCCTTCTCTTTTTCTTTGCTTCCGCCGTCGCCGTTGGATGGAAGGATCCCCGAAATAATAACGAAACGGGAAAATACAGACAAGGGCGAAAAGAGGCACGAGGCAATGTGGATACAAGACTGATCCATCTGCAAACAGAAAAAATATCAGTGTTAGGAAGCTTGCAGCGATCCCCAAATCTAGCTTTGCTCGAATGTCCTCTATTTCCTCTCTACTTCTTTCTTTTTTCATTTTTTTCATCTTCTTTCTCCTTTTTGTTTGTTGGGTAAGTTATTTACCCGGCTAGCGATATAAAGAACAATTAACTTACTTTCACTTTACGGTTATAGTATAGCATATTATGTAAAGTTTGTCAAGTGTTTTGACAGTTTTTTGGACGTTTATGGTATTTTGGTAAGAAGCAGTTATTTAATCACCGTAGGGCTTGACAAGGTTTTATATTTGTGTATAATGGGTTTATAACATAATTTTGTCGACTATATCGACAACATTCATGGATATTGTACAACTTTTCAAAAAATGGTTTATTCTTAAAATAGGGCTCTATCGTAAAGAAAAACAACTCTTTTTCAAAGAAAAAGAATTGTGGTGGTGTAGTTTAGGGGTTAATGTGGGGGAAGAAGCTCTTGGCAAAGGCGATAAATTCACACGCCCAGTTTTAATTTTTAAAAAGTTTACTGGCAACTCATTTCTTGGCCTGCCTATCACAAAGCAAGAACACCAAGGAAGCTGGTATGTGGAAATTACAATCCACAAGGAAAAGCGCTGGGTTATGTTGAATCAAGCAAGAATGCTTGATAAAAAACGGCTCACCAATAGGGTAGGCTCATTAGATGATAAAGATTTTCTAAAGGTAAAAAAAAGATTTCTAGAATTTTATACTGGCTCTTAAAAAATCGTCACCCCGTTCTTTCGAACGGGGTTCAGTGGGAAAATCCCAAATTGTAGCTTAATTATAGCAAATCAAAAACATATGTCAATAGCCACAAACACGTTAAAAGAATTTGGTTTAACAAGTAATGAGTCTAGAGTATATTTAGCTGCTCTTGAGCTAGGCCAAACCACTGTGCAGGAACTGGGAAAAAAAGCTAAGGTAAAAAGAACCACTGTTTATACCACCATTGATGGTTTAAAACAAAAAGGACTAATCAGTCAAACAAAGCAAGGTAAGAAAACCTTGTTTATAGCTGAAAGTCCAGATAATTTAGTGATGGCTTCTGAAAAACGCTATAAAGAACTAAAAAAAGCCCTGCCCGAACTAAAATCAATTTATAACCTCTCCCCTACTAAACCCAAGCTTCGCTTTTTAGAAGGCAGAGATGGTTATTTATCTGTTTACGAAAACATTTTAAAAGAAAAACCAGAAGAATTTTTAGCTATTGCTTCTTATGCGGATTTTGTTAATCATGTTGATGACGTTTACGAAGCAAATTGGACAGAACAGAGAATTAAAAAGGGTATTAAATTACGTTGGCTTGATTTCGAGACTAAAGAAACTAAGCTATTGCAAACACAAGGTAAAAAAACTTTGCGAGAAATAAGATTCTTACCGAAAGGCTATCCTTTTACCAGCACTATGTTCCTCTATAACGATAAGGTGATTATAATGAGTGGCAAACAAAAAGAATTCCTAGCAGTAGTCACTGAAAACAACGAATTCTATCAAATGTTCAAGCAACTCTTTGAAATACTCTGGCTATCCCGCAAGCCAACTAAAGCATAACTACCAATAGATAGATAGATAGATAGATAGATAGATAGATAGATAGATAGATAGATAGATAGATA
>CAYOFM010000026.1:0-9418 GCA_964403365.1 uncultured Candidatus Saccharibacteria bacterium
AGATATTACGGGAGATAGTTGATAAGTTGCCAAACTATGATTATGTATATTTAGCTGATACAGCTAGGGCTCCTTATGGTAACCGTTCTGGGGATTTAGTTTATAACTTCACTAAGCAAGCTGTAGATTATTTATTTAAACAAGGTTGCTTGTTGGTTATTTTAGCTTGTAATACTGTATCAAGTGAAGCTTTGCGTAAAATACAGCAAGAATACTTGCCTAAATATTATCCAGACAAAAAAGTTTTAGGCGTAGTGGTGCCAGCCATAGAAGAGGCAGTTAACGTTACAAATAATAATCAGATTGGAGTAATGGCTACTAATGGCACAGTAAACTCTGGATCATTTACTAGAGAGTTACAAAAAGTTAATAAGGATATTAAAGTATATGAACAAGCTTGCCCATTATTAGTACCCATAGTAGAAGCAGGGGAGCATCAATCTGAAATAGCTGATAAGGCTATTGCTAATTATCTTGAGCCTTTATTAGAAAATAATATAGACACGCTTATCCTTGGTTGTACCCATTATGGATTATTAAAAGATAGGATTAAGCAGTTTATAACAAGCAAGGGAAAGGATGTAAGAGTAGTTAGTGAGGGCGAAGTGGTGGCTGATAAATTAAAAGATTATTTAAATAGGCATAGAGAGATAGAGAGTAAGCTAAACCAAGGCAAAGACCGAGAATTTTTAACCACTGATTTAACAGATAATTTTAAAACTTTAGCCAGCCAGTTTTTTGGTAAGCAAATTTCTCCAAAAAAGGTTATAATAAACTAATAAAACAAAACAATGTTAGATAAGAAAAAGAAAACATCATTAGTAATGAAGATAACCTTTGTCATGGTAATGATTTATCTTGTTTACAGTATCTTTGTAGCTATTAAGTTGCATTAAGTAATATGAAGATTGTTGATATTCCAAAAGTTGAACGACCAAGAGAAAGGTTAATCAGTAAAGGCGCAGAAAACTTAAAAAATGAAGAGTTGTTAGCTATTTTACTTGGTACAGGTATAGAGGGTAAAAATGTTATAGAGGTAGCTAAATACATTTTACGAAAATATCAACCAAACAAGTTATTAAAACTTTCTTTTAAAGAATTATCAAAGATGACAGGTGTTGGTCCAGCCAAAGCCTGTATTATTTTAGCTTCACATGAGCTAGTCAAGAGGGGACTGGATGCTAATAATGAAACATTGCCTATTATTAAAACAGTCCAAGATGTTATTGCCCAAACTGTTTATATGAGAAACAAACAGCGTGAGCATTTTATGGTTATTTATTTAAACGGTCGTAATCAAATGGTTTATAAAAAACCAATGTTTATTGGCACTTTAAACGCCAGCTTAGTTCACCCAAGAGAGATATTTTTAGAAGCATTTAAACAAAACGCTGCCTCGGTAATTTTGGCTCATAACCATCCTTCAGGAGACCCAACCCCATCCACTAACGATCTTGAAATTACTAAGCGTCTTATCTCTGCAGGTAAAATAATGGGCGTTGAAGTGCTAGACCATGTTATCATTACTAAATTTCAATCCTACAGCTTTAAGGAAAATAAATTAGTATAATGTTCGATATCGGATATCGAACATTGGAGTTATACACAGGACAGGAGGGGGGCTTGACAGGATGCTATTATGTACATTATAATGGACATAAACAAAGGTCCATTTTTTTAATAATCATTAATTAACAAGTAAGATGCCTAAAAAAATAATCCCAATTACTCAAGCTCGTAAAGATTTATTTAAAATAGCTGAAAACGCTCAGAAACCGGGTATTCAGTATGTTTTAACTATCAATGGTAGACCAGAACTTATCCTGATGTCTTTCCAAGGATATAGTGCTTTAATGCAGGCTATCAAGGTGCTTAAAAGCCCTAAAACACCCGCAAGCATTAAGAAGAAATTTAGTAATCTAGCTCAGCAGGATATGATTTTAAGAGAAGAGCCAACTGAGCCCTATAAAGTTCGAGAGAGATAACAAGATAAAAAGGTTGGAACAAAAATAATTAATAACAAATTTATGATTGAACTTTCATTTTTTCTATACTACAAACCATGTCCTGATATGGGCATTGAAGGAAAGGAGAACTTTGATATTGATATTTTAAGAGAGCACGGCAAGGACTTGGCTTCGTATCTATCTAAGATTGCTGACTATCTCACGGTTCTTAAGGAACAAGGTTGGTCGTATTATGGCGGTCTTTATGATATTAATTGCTATAAAGAAACCACTAAGAATAAAGCCATAGCTGAACTTAACAAACTTAAAATTAATCTCAACGCTGTTAATCTTATTGAATTAGATAAAAAGCACGAGTGTTCTAAAGATTTAATATGCCATACACCATTGACCAATCAGGTAAAGTAGAAAATATGCAGAAACTAACCGTAATAACGGCAAAATAAACAAAAACCACGACCTTAGTCATGGGTTTTGTTCTGCTGGGATCGGCTTAAGTCTATGCCTAAGCAATCTCTAGTTTAGACTGCCAGTTACGAACAGTGGTCGCTAGAGCCTCCAGCAACTCATTGTTATTATAGCGGATAAAGAGGTTTTGTCAAGTTTTTTGCCCTTTAGTTTTCTACAGTTTGATTAAGATGATAAATAGAGTAAGATAAGAATACAAAGTAAAAGCTTTATGACACAACAAGAAGCGTTTGAAATCTTAAAGATGGGATATAACATATTCCTAACTGGGGCGCCTGGCTCTGGTAAAACTTTTTTATTAAACCAATATGTTAATTATTTAAAAGAAAATAATCGGGCTGTGGCAGTGACTGCCTCTACGGGCATTGCTGCTACTCATATGAATGGTACTACTATACATTCTTGGTCTGGTTTGGGTATTAAAGAAAGGATTAGCGAATTTGAGATGGCTAAGATTTTAAAGAAACCATATTTAAGAAAAAGATTTAAAAACACTAATGTTTTAATCATTGACGAGGTATCAATGTTACATGCTTTTCAGTTTGATTTATTAAACAGAATTTGCCAAGAATTCAAAGATAGCGGGGATGCTTTTGGTGGTATGCAGGTGATTTGTTCAGGAGACTTTTTTCAATTACCACCAATTGCCAAAGGTAGCCAAGCTAAATTTATTACTGAATCAAAGATTTGGCAAGCTATGGAAATAAAGATGTGCTATTTAACTGAGCAATATAGGCAACAAGAGAGCGATGAGTTATTTACCCTATTAAACTATATCCGTGGCAATATGGCCCATAAAGCGCGGGAGGTATTGCTAAACAATAGAAATAACCAAGAACCAATAGATTCTCTGGCGCCAACTAAGCTTTTTACTCATAATGTTGATGTAGATGCTATTAATAATCTTGAGCTTAGTAAAATACAACAAAAGGAAGAGGTTTTTAGAATGTACTCAAAGGGCAATAGTAGAATAGCTCAATCTTTAATAAAAAGTTGTTTAGCTCCTGAAATTTTATTGTTGAAACAAGGAGCTAAAGTAATGTTTATTAAAAATAGTTTTGATCAAGGTTATGTGAACGGTACTCTTGGCCATGTTGTGAAGTTTAATAAACAAGGCTTGCCTGTAGTTAAAACTTTTAATGGTAACTATGTATCAGCAGAGCCAGCCTCTTGGTTAATAGAGGAAGATGGTAAGATTAAGGCAGAGATTACTCAGGTTCCACTTCGCCTTGCTTGGGCTATTACTGTTCATAAAAGCCAAGGTATGAACTTAGATGCAGCAGAAATAGACCTTTCTAAATCTTTTATAGAAGGGATGGGCTATGTAGCCTTATCTCGTTTAAAATCTTTAGCTGGACTGAAATTAATTGGTGTTAATGAGATGGCTTTAGCGGTCAATAATGCAGTTTTGGTATTAGATAAAGTATTACAAGAAAAGTCTAAACAAGTAGCAACATTTTTTAGCCAAATGGATGACGAGGAAAAGCAAAATATACAAAAAAGATTTTTACAAACTTTGCCTATAATCGCTTTTGGCGTAGGAGTAGGGGATCCAGAGCAAGATAAAGTTTCAACCTATGATCAAACAAAGGAACTAGTTAAGGATGAGTTATCAATCAAAGAAATTGCCCAAGAGAGAAAACTATCTGAAGGAACAATTATCCGTCATTTAGAGATACTAAAAGAAAATAACGAAGATATTAATTTGGATTATTTGAGATTGCCAGAAAAACGTTTTGAAGTTATCCAGACCGCTTTTAAAGAATCAGGAGATACTATTTTATCCCCTGTTAGAGATATTCTTGGTCAAACATTTTCTTACACAGAATTAAGAATTGCCCGCTTATTCTTGGAAGAGTAGTAGATAAAAACAATAATTTATTACTATTAAAATGACTGATAAAACAATAAAAGAATATAGAGATCAATATAAGAAGCTAGTTAAAGCCCAATATTCTGCAATAAAGAAAGTATATTGCCCTTGTCTTAAAGAATATATTTTTTTCAATTCACAAGGCTTACATCATTTATTATATGATGTTACTGGTAGAGAGAGAAGATTACAAGAACAGGTATATAGGTTAAAGTTATTCCCATTAGTAATTCCTGTTATAAAAAAAGCGAATAAAGTTTATCTTCATCAGTGTAGAAAAAATATAACAATAGCTGTTAAGAGAGGCAAAAAACAAAAGAAAAATGTTGATTACTGGGCTTTAATGGAAATAGTAGGGAGCAAGAATGATGCAAAAATAAAGGTCATTTTAAGAAAAGTAGGAGACGGGCATGTTATTTTTTGGAGTGTAATGAAAATGAAAACTAAAACATTCCCATAAAAGGAATGTTTTAGTTGTGCCTACTTTCGGCTTATATATATATTGTCCGAACAGGGCTTTCGCCCCATAGGCAACACCTATAATATAGCAAATTTGACAGACATTGTCAAGCCGTGTTCTAATAAAAATATGAAAAATAAACTTATTTTAATAGTTATATTGTTAGTGGTAGCTTTAGGGTGGTTAGGTTTTGCTAATTATTTAGTACAGAATAATACAGATGGTGGTGATTTAGATAATAACAGTAATATAAAAGTGATAAAGTGCAAGCCCGAACAAAGAAATGTTGATGCTTGTATAGAAATCTATCAACCAGTGTGTGGTTTAGTCAATATACAATGCATTACTACGCCGTGCGATCCAACAGAGGAAACCTTTAGTAATTCTTGTTTTGCCTGCCAAAATTCTCTAGTAGAATCATACACAGTAGGGGAGTGTATAGAGTAAAAGAATAACCCTTTTAATTTACGGAAAATAACGTAGTATAAAGCTATGAGTTTATCAGTGGGCATTGTTGGTTTGCCTAATGTGGGCAAGTCAACATTATTTAATGCCATAACGCAGAATCAGGTGGACGCTTCTAACTATCCTTTTTGCACCATAGATCCAAATATTGGTGTTGTTGCTGTGCCTGATAAAAGGGTAGATGATTTAGTTAGGCTAACTAGTTCAGCTAAAAAGATTTATTCAACTATTGAATTTGTCGATATTGCTGGTTTAGTTAAAGGGGCTAGTAAGGGAGAGGGCTTAGGTAACCAATTTTTAGCTAATATTAGGGAAGTGGATGCCATTGTTTATGTGCTACGTAGTTTTAAAAACGAAAAAGTAGTTAATACTCAGGATAAAATAGATGTGATAGCTGACAAAGAGATTTTAGATACAGAGATGGCTTTAAAGGATTTAGTAACCGCAGAAAAGAGAATGCATTCTCTAGAAAAGGAATCTAGAACAGGCAATCAAGAATCTAAAGAAAAGCTTGAAGCAATAAAAAAAGCTTTTGGGTTTTTAGAAAAAGGAGAGGTGTTATCAGAAAAAGAATGGACAGATGATGAAGTAGAGGCTTTACAAGAATGTCACTTTTTAACTTTTAAACCCCGCCTATATCTATTCAACGGTTCTGAATCAGAAATTGACCAAGAGGTACTTAAAGTTTTTCAAAAAAGTAACTGGCCGTATGTAATTATTGATATTTTAACTGAGTTTGAGGCGTTTGAATTTACAGTAGAGCAAAGAAAGGAGTATGGTTTATCAGCTGAATCAAGTTTAAACATATTAATCAAAGAAGCGTATAAACTGTTAGATCTGATTACATTTTTAACTACTGGCCCAGATGAAACTAGGGCTTGGACACTGCAAAAGGGAAGTACAGCTCCACAAGCTGGCGGGGTTATCCACACTGATTTTGAAGATACCTTTATTAAAGCAGAGGTTATACAATCTGCCAAGTTGCTTGAAGTAGATGGATTTGTTAACGCTCGGGCTAAGGGCTTACTCCGCACCGAAGGCAAAGAATACATCATCCAAGATGGCGATGTGATAGAGATTAAAAGTGGGAAATAAGTTGAAAAAAGTAGGGAAATAAGTAAGATAGGAGTATATGGGGAAGAAATCTAGAAATAAACAATTAAGAAGGCAGGAGGCAGAAGTAACTGCTAAAAGCCAAGCTCTTGAGCAAGTAGAAACAAAAGAAACAGGGCTAGCCCTGTTGTTGCTTTGGATTATTAGAATTGGTGCTTACTTATCTTTATTAACTCCACTTTTAGTTAGCTCTAAGTTCTTTTTCCCTTTTGTTGGGCCTAAAAGCTTGTACTTTATGTTTTTAGCCCAGCTAATTATATTTAGTTGGTTTGGGCTTTTAATTATTTCTAAGAGATACAGACCAAAAATTAATGCCCTAGGTATTACTTTATTAGTAATGCTTTTTGTTTTTAGTTTAAGTGCAATCTTAGGCGTAAATCCATCTTATTCGTTTTGGTCTAAGTATGAGAGAATGACTGGCATATTAATGTTTTTGCATTTAACTGGTTTCTTTTTTGCTGTTACTTCTGTATTTAAAAAAGAAAAAGATTGGCGTAAAATGTTTGTTGTTTCAATTATTACTGGGTTGGTAGTGGCTTTAATGTCTTTAACAAAGGAAGGTGGATCTACTAGAGGGGGAGCAACTGTGGGTAATACCTCTTTTATGGGCACTTATTTATTATTTAATGTCTTTTTTGCGGTTTATTTATTTTTTAAACAAAAAAATCTTTACTGGAAGATTGGCACTGGTTTATCAGCTGGCTTAATGACTTTAGCTGTGTATTTAGCATGGGCTAGGGCTGCTACTTTAGCTATTTTTGGTGGGTTATTTTTATTCGCTGTACTGTATCTTGCTTTTGTGCCTAAAAAGAAAGTTATCACTATTTTGGGCAAGATTCTATTGATAATTTCTATGATCGCCTTTGTAGGAGGTGCTTTAATGGTTTTCCAAGAGGATAGTTTTGCCAGAAATTACTTTGTAGAAAAAGCTACTAAATCAAGGTTAGTAATTTGGGAAAAAGCATGGGCAGGTTTTAAAGAAAGGCCAATCCTTGGTTGGGGACCAGAGAATTTTGAGTTTATCTTTAATGAGCATTTTAACTCGTGTATGTTTTTAAGTGAATGTGGTGGAGAGATTTGGTTTGACAGGGCCCATAATGTTATTTTTGATATGTTATCTACCACAGGTATCTTAGGGTTCCTAGCATATTTAGCGGTATTTATCAGCGCCTTCTTCGTTTTATGGAGGCAATATCTCAAGGAAAAGATAGGTTTTTTAACTTGTGCCATTCCTACAGTTATTTTAATTGCTTATAGTGTGCAGAATTTAACTGTGTTTGATATGATTTCTAGCTACTTAATGTTTTTTGTCACCTTGTGTTTTATAAGTGTGGCAGGGAGTAAAAAAGAGCAAAACCAAACACAAGAGCCGATTAAACCAAGAAAATGGGCTCTTTGGACATTATTAGTTATATTCCTTATTTCTATTATTGGTTTTGTTATCCAACCGTTAAGGCAAGGTTCTTTTATTATCAAAGCATTAATGACTCAAGATTTAGACGAAAGATTAGGATTTTATGAAAAATCTTTTTATACCTCACCTTTGGGGGTGTTTCAAATTAAAGAGTTTTTAGCAGATAAGACTTTAAATGCTGTAAGCGCTGCCGTGAATGAAGCAGAAGATCCAAGCCAGCTTAGCTATGATATGGTCACAAAAGAAATGGATTTAGTGATTAAAGCGCTTGAAGAGAATATAGAGGCTTCTCCTTTTGACTTTCGTTCTGTACTGCGTATAGGGCAATTGTATAATTTATACTCAACTTTAGATGTTACAAAATTAGAACTAGCAGAGGATTGGGCTGCAAAGGGTTTAGAAATGGCACCAACTAATCAGCAGGCTTATTGGAATTATGCCCAAAACAGGCTTTATCAAAGAGATATAGAGGGTGCTATTGATTTAGCCCAACAAGCCATTGATTTAGAGCCACGTTTAATTCGTTCTTATTCTATTGCCTTGCAAGTAGCTAGGTTTGGTGGGGAGATGGAAAAAGGAGAAGAGATCTTAAAGCAAGCTCTAGAAGTGAACCCAGACTGGGAAGAAGAGCTTAGGCAAATCTTAGGAAACTAAATATGTTTTTGTATGGCTAAGTTATCCTATATTATTATAATAATTTTGTTAGCTGTTTGGTCTATTCTAGAAATCTGCAGTATGCTTTTCTGGTAGGGGGATTACTCTGGGTGTGAGTTGACTTTTTGTATTTTTAGTTTTAGTATAGAGTTAATGTTTAAATGTCGTATAAAAAGTAAATATAATAAAAATAATATAATATAATATGTTTTTCAATAAGCTACTTTTGATTGGTGTATGTGTGGTTTTTTTACTATCATCTCAAGTTCCAAAAACACAGGCGTTGACTGTGGATGACATTAGGGTCCAGATAGCTATACTGCAAGCCCAAATTCAAGCATTGCAACAACAATTAGTTGATGTTGAGGAAGTACCGTGGTGTCATGACTTTAAAATAAAGTTGGGTTTTACTAATAGGGGAGAAGAAGTCAAACAGCTCCAAATGGCGTTACAAAAAGAAGGATTCTATAACGGAACCATTGATGGTACGTATGGTAATTTGTTAGCTTCTGCTGTAACAGGTTTTCAACAAAAATATTACACAGATACTTTGGCTCCATGGGGTTTGAAATATGGTACTGGGTATGCTGGTAGAACAACCATAGCCAAACTTACAGCTATTTATGGATGTGGAGTGGTTCAACCAACTCCAACTCCAGTAGAGTCATATATTAAAATAATTGCTCCGAATGGCGGTGAAGTTTGGAATACGGGAAGTACTTATAACATCAAATGGAACGTACCAGACATTACTCGAGTTTCTATTTATGTCCTAGACCATTCCACCGGTAGGCCTTCAACGGTGTCTACTGGAATTGTAGCTGTTGTTCCTAATACAGGTAGCTATCAATGGAAGATACCTTCTTCAATGCCAGCAGGCAATTACAGAGTAAGGGTGTTGGGATGTCCTGATTCTTTTTCAAATACTGCTTGTGCTAATGTAGGTATGAGTAATGCTTATGGTTATGACGAATCTGATGATTATTTCAGTATTGTTGAATCTG
>CAYOFM010000027.1:0-9316 GCA_964403365.1 uncultured Candidatus Saccharibacteria bacterium
TAAAAAAAACCGCAAACTATTTAGCTATCCTACATGAAGACGAAGAATTTAAAGGGCAGTTAAGAATATTTTTTGAAGAAACTTATGATCCTCTTGTAATTTCTTGGGGGAATGTTTCAGAAGGTGGTGGGATAAGAAATATTGTGGATAATAGTGGTAATTCGATTAGTGATGTGCAAGGAACAGTTAAGAGTCCATCATCTGTTCAAATTTTTCAAATGCCTAATTCTCAAAAGGAATGGGATGAGTGGTTTGAGGATGGTTGCGTTGTTGATGTTTGTGCCCAGAAGGGCTTAAAAGAATGTTATTCTTACAAAGTAGAAAGAGAGGGTCAAATAAATGGTTTTACGGTTTCGTCCAATCTTGAAAGGAATACAGAAGTGTTAGCAAACGAGGATATAAATGGAGATGGCACAATAAACGAACAAGACAAGAAAAATATAGATTTTAATAATAATATTCGTTCTCTAAACATAAAAGGAGATTGTATTGTTGTTTTGTTTGATGACCCTAAAACAGCTTGGCATGGTGGCGGGGATAATTCTGAAGTCCTTGTTCCTTGGGGCAAAGAGTTTGACAACAATGGTGGTTATCAAGACTTAACCCATAAAAATACAGCATATCAACACCAAACAGGCTTTTGTAATTGTAGTTGGATTCATAGACTAAGAAGAACTCGAGGTACCTGTTATCCTTGCGCATCATCTATTGCCATCTATCCCATAATTAATAATTAATAGTTTTTGATATTATGAATTATAAAAGTATTATTTTATATATAGTAGCCATTGTGATTCTTTTAGTTCCTTGTATTATATTTGCTGATGTGCAGCTAGAAGTTGGGTTTCCTGAGTTTGCCGATCAAGCCTTATCTGGAGAATCTACATTACCTCAGACTATTAGATATGTTTTTAATCTTCTCCTGATCCTTGCTATAACAATAATTTGTTTAAGCTTAATTTACGGTGGATTTATTTATCTAAGCTCTACTGGTAATCCTGCCAAAACAGGCCAAGCAAGGAAACGAATTATTAGCTCCATAATTGGTTTAGCTATATTGCTTAGCTCCTTTTTGCTCTTAAAAATTATTGACCCTGACTTTTTAATTTTTAAAATTAATAGAGTACCGGTTGAAACAGGTGTATTATTCTTAAACGAGAAAGTATTTGAAGCGCTCAATGATCCGACAACTGATATTTATAAGGCTATAATGGGCATTGATGAAGACGCAAGGAGAGAGATGATAAACAAGCTATTGAATAATCCAATAGGTGAACCAAGGGTTATGTATTTAGGGTGGAACATGTCAGATTTGCAAAGTAAATTTGGAGAGATAGAGACTGATAACGGTAATTTTAGAACAAGCCCAATAATAGGGCCAAATAGATTAGACAACAGAGATTATGAGCATCATCTTGGAGATGCATATAATTTTAAAAATTTTAATTTAAAAGGATTGTTCTTTTTACCTAATGCCAATAAAGAAGTATTTACTTATTACCGTACTGATTTTAGGACCTTGGGTCTTCTCAAGAAGCCTTCAAGTATATACACCTATCCTGACTGTTCTGCTTTAACAGGAGAGCCTTGCGAATTTAATTTATTAACAGGGAAAAGAGATATTACCCCCGCCTTATTACCAGATCATGCATGGTCTGTTCCATTATCAATTAAAATTAAAGATATAGGCAAGGGTGTGATTTTAGACTCTGAAGTTGATGAATCAGGATACGAGTTTGCTGTACTTGATTATTCATCTTCAATTTCAGATTTAGGAACCTATGGTTTTGATGATGAGGCAAAGAGAATTACTATAAAAAATTGGGATTTTGTACATAACACAGATACAAACAAGCTTGAAGGTGTAAAAATTAAGAATTATTTAGCTGTTTTGTACGAGGACCCATTTTTTAGAAAGAGTTTCCGGATATTTTTTGAAGAACATTTAAGTAGTGGACCGCCTTTTTTTGGCAACTTATTGCGTAATAATCCTGCTTTATTTGATCCTAATGACCCTAATAGTCTTGAGCGATCTAGTATTGAGATTAAAAATGAGCCCGATGTTTTTGGTAGGGTAAATGGGGCATCTTCAATTAAGGTTTTTGAAATGCCAAATATTAATAATGAAGAGTGGGATGAATGGGAGGCACAAGGTTGTAAGATATGGCTTTGCACTTCTTTTGCACAAGGAACTCTTAAAGAGCATTTTAATAATTGCTTAAGACTTTCTTTCCCTGATCGGTATTCCAAGCAAATCGATTCCCAACTTTTTATACCATTTAATATACCCGATAAAAAGATACCCGCATATAATGCTAAGGGCACATTACCTAATGGTGTAGATATAAATTTTAAAGAAAATATTCACTCAATGCGCATAGAGGGTAACTGCATGGTAGCACTTTTTGAAAATGCCATTGATGAGAATGAATGCAGGGATTGTGACTCCTATGACCCATCAAAGAAAAGCCATTGCGAGGCTTGTTGGGACAAAGAAAAACCCGGTGAACATTCAGAGATCTTTTCACCAATGGATACAGAGTATCCTAATTATAAAAGACTTGAGTATGAAATGGATATACCTAACTGGAGTGATCCATATTACCATTCTATTGGTACATGTGGTTGTTTTGAGGGTGCAGTTGGTAGAACGTGGGATGTAATATGGGGAAATGAATGTCGTTCTTGCGTATCATCAATGGCTGTTTTCCCATTAAAGATTCAGTATTGACAAATCTAACAATTTATGCTATTATTACAACCAGTAGATTATAAATTTGCTGGTTGTTTTTATTATTTCCAGTAAGTGATTTTGTGAGTTACGTACCTTAAAATTGTATATAGGAGATGGACGATATGAGATGGAAAGATATTCGTGAGTGGGTGTTATTGGTTTTTACATTAAGCCAAGTTATGTTAGGTGGCTATTATGTAATAACCAGCAGGAATCCTTTCACAGGTAGGGTTTACGTAGGGATGCTAATGATTGTAGTAGCCCTATTGATTTATGGGCTCAATATTAATGAGCCACGACCGAAGTACAAACTTCCGAAAAAAAAGGGGACAAAGATGTTTAAAGTAATGGTTTTTTTCTTGATAATATTAGCAATTATTGCGCTAGGACTATTTGCAGGGACCATATATTTTGCTATACAGTTTAATCCAATAGGTCTAGTTATGGGCATTGGTTTGCTTGTAGTTATTTCTGTGCTTAAGAAAAGCGTAGTAATTTTGGTCCCAGAGGAAATGGGGGAGTTAATACTTTTTGGTAAGCCAGTTGGTTTTCGAGACAGCGGATTACATTTAGTGCCACCGCTACCAAAGTGTTATATTGAAAAGCGACCCAAAACTTTATTTGATCTTGATTATAACCTAGTGGAGGTTGTTACGAAGGAGGGTTTCTTTCCAGAAGGTAGCACAGAAGAAAAGGATTATTACGGATCAGTTGTTATAAAAGTTGATCCAGTCGCCTATGTCGCTCTTCCTCAAACAGATGAAGGCACTGATCATGATGAAATAGGTAATTTATCGCTCATAATACAACGTGGTGTGCCATTCACTAAAGAAGGGTTACAGGACTTTACTCAAGAATCAGTTCAATCCATTTTAAGGATTATAGGTAGCCAAAAAACATGGGGAGAATTAGTTCAGGACTTAGCAGATATGACTAGTCAGGCTCATAATCTTTTTCAAAAAGAGAGTCCACTAGTGATGGCTGGTTTCGCAAGGGGCGATGTTAGGTTGGGCATAAAGCGTGTTATCCTTCCCAAAGAGCTAGAGAATGCTTTGTTGGATCCTGAAAAGCAGAAATTCGCTAAAACAGCTGCTATTACTCAAGCAGAGGCAACAGCAGAAGTGAATCTTATCACCTCTAAAGCAGAGGCGGAAGCGGAATTCTACAGAGAGGTTGGATCGTGGCTTCATACTAAGGCACGTGCTTTAGGCCTTTCTATGGATGAGCTAGATCAAAAAATGAGGGAAGATGAAGTATTTCGATTGTCTGTTGATAATGAGCTTATCTCCTATTTCGAAAAACTTCACCGAGAAGTTGAGCTGGCAAAGCAAAAAGCCTTCTTTGACTTAAATGTTGGTGGTGCAGGATCTACAGGGATTTCTGGTTTACTTGCTCAGGGCATTGCTCTGTGGAAAAATCTAGATGGTGGTGGATCTCAGTCTACAGGCTCACAATCAGGGCAAGTGGAAGACAAACCAAAAGAAAAGAAAGGATCGAGATCGAAAGCAAAAACAAAAGAGGAGCTCTTAAGTGGACTGGAGCACCTCAATGAAGATTAAGATTCGTGCGGGTTAATGCTGACAAACAGCATTAACCCGTTTTAATTTACGCAACTGGTTCACGGTAGCCATCAGGGGTTGACTTGATCGATTTCGTCTCGTCCATTTCAGAAGAACCGTTTTTTGAACTCGTTTTAAATATTATAGTGGTTAATATTTTTTCTTTTATTTCTTTAGACAGCTTTTGGGCATTGGCCATAGAAAGCCCAAATTGTTTTTTCAGTTCTTGGGTTAGCTTTTGTTCAGGTGTGATACCTAAAGCAACACTCCTAATCAGAATTACAGCTTTTCTTGAGTTGCTTAATTCCTCCTCCTTTATCTTTTCTATGTATGTTTTTGTATCTTCAATAATTTTATATTTATCTAAAAGGTCTTGCAAGATAAGGGAAGATTTTTTTGGAAAAGATATTTTTTTATTTTTAGAATATTGTTGTTGCATTATTTTATTCTATTTTTTTATTGTCCCTTTTTTGCATTTCTAAACTCCTCTTCTAGGTTTTCTGTGATAAGCGTGCTTTCTCTTTCTTCCTCATCATCAGCTTCGTCTTCTTCATTATCACCAGGCATGTTTAATTCAATATTAAGCCGATTTAACAAGTCTTTTGTTTCATTAACATATTTTTCTTTTGTAGGTTTTATTGTTGTACCATCTTTTTCAAAATTGTTTTCATCTTTCAGTAATTTGTGGAATCCTTTTTGTAGGGAAATTTTACGTTTTTTATCGCCTTGGTTATAAATATCATCATAGATTCTGCCGTGTTTGTCACGAATTAATTTGGCTATGCGCTTGTCTTCTAATGTTTTAGTGCTTATATTTCTACCTCCCCGTTTTGATACTTTTTCTAATTCACCTTCTAATAATTGTAGCTCTGCTTTTTTTCTGTACTCAGCTCTTTGGTCTTCAGAGTAATCGTCTCCAGCAGTGTCTATAAGTGTTTTCATATTAGCGTTTACCTTATTTGATTTAGTGTAAATAGTTAAATCTTGCCTACTCTTATTAAGTTTAGTAAAGTCCACCCCATGTTGTTTACCAGTATTGATATATTTTTCACCTTTACCACCTTTTTCTGCTGAATATTCAAAGTCATCTCTGTTGACTAACTCTTGAATCCAAGATCTCATATTTCCAACATTGCCCGTAAGAGGATTAAAGTTCTCTATTTGTTTTTCTATTGCAGGAGAAGAAAGGTTTTTAGCTCTAGATCCTGCATCAGACATGCCCAATCTTTTCTTTCTTCTTTCTTCAGCCATACCAGGCTTGCCAATAATCGGAATTCTTTCCACATTTTTCCAGAAACTATGCCTGCCCGCTTCTCTGCCGGTTCTAGTAGCCGCGCCCGCACCAAGTCCGGTGGCTGCAGCTTTAAGCATAGCCCCACCACCACCTCCTGCCTCCTTGGCTTGTTTCATTCCTTCAATGGCTCCAGCCATACCACCAGCAGTAGTTCCGGCAGTTGTTTTAGCACTCCAGGCTCCAAGTTTCTTGCCATATTTTTTACTAAGCGAGAGTCCCTTGCCTTTTATCTTTCCTACTGCGCCAATTACTACGCTTGCTCCAATCGGTGTTAGTTTTTTAGTAGCGCCTAAACCAACCCCTAAGAAGATTATTACCATAAGATAGGGTACAAGTTTACTAAAAAGACCACCACTCGGATCTGCCATATTGTATTCTATCACTTTACTATTTTGTATCTCGTACACCAAATGCGTTCCTAAGTATAGGAAAAAGGCAGCTGGTACTGCTATAAAGCTCCACATTATAAACTGCTTCCACCAAAAATCAAACCATTTTCTTGTTTTAGCGAATATCCAAGCAAAAAACGCTAAGGGAGAGAATATAACTAGAATCCAAATCATAATATGCCTTAAAAGAAAGATACCACCAAAAGTTAGTAGAATTAATCCTGATATAACTGAATATGCAATCCCTGCCGCCATTTCACCCCAAAAGGCACCACCTTTACTTAGTAAACCCTCTATGTTTGTTTTGTTGCCAAAATTATCGTTCAATACTCTTAGATTGTCACTAAAGTCAACATCAGAAAGGAAAAAGTCGGTTACTATATTAGAAACATCAACAATTATTCCACAAATTACAGGAGTAAAGTTTATAAGTAAGGCGATTAATAAAAGATTAACAAATGTTTTCTTGGTATCAAAAGTTACCATATTTAAAGCTGTGGCTATACCAATATATGCTAACCCAAGGATAAAAAGCATATTAGTAAAATCACGCATTAATGTCCAACCCAATTCAATCATTATATTACCGTTTGGATTTGTCATTGACATGCCAAATGGGCTGGTTACTGCCCAATTTAAAATAGCATTACCGTATTCTAATAGCATAGTGCAGAACCAGATAAAGATACCAAGCAATGCTCCTGCAAGAGCTATTTGTCCGCCCGCATTTACTAATCCCACGATCACACCAGTAACCACACTGCCGAGGATGAAACTACCAGCTAGAGCAATCGCTTGACTGTAATGGATTGGGATAAAAATGGTCGCACTTACTAAAACAAAAACGCCAAGGAAAAGACGTTTTTTGTTTAACGCAAAAAGTTTTGCGAAGATATTATTTAGTTTTTTAAATCCTTGTCGCATTGGTTCATTATACCACAGATATTTTATAGATAGAAAACTTATGTTTTTGTTGGCTGTGGATAACTTTTAGTTAAGTTTAACCAGTCTTTTACGGTGAGGGTTTCTGCTCTCTGTTTAGGGTGGATTTTGTTTGATATAAGCCAGCTTTCAGTCGTTTCGCGGGAAAGTTTGAGTGTGCGGGATAGGTTGCCCAGAAGTTGTTTTCTAGGATGGGCAAAGCTAGCACTAACAATTTTGGCAAACAATCGGTTGTTTGTTGTAGTGCGCGAGGGCTGCCCTTGTACAGATTGACGAGGGCTGCCCTTGTATGGCTTAAGGGATAAGATGGTACTGTCCACTTTGGGTCTGGGATAAAAAGAGTTTTTGGAAATATAGCCAATTATTTTGGGAGTAGAGTAAAGCTGGGTAAAAACAGCTAACTTGCTCATCTGGGGTGGTTTAGCCACCATTCTTTGCCCCACTTCTTTTTGGAGCATCACTACCATTAAACTAGGTGGGTTTGCGTTCTCTAAAAACTTCATTATTACAGCTGTGGCAATATTGTAAGGGAGATTTGATATTACTTTATAATCTTGTGCCAGTTTAGTACTATATTTTAAAATATCTGCATTTTGCACTTTAACATTATTAATGTTTTCAGATTTTAGAATATTATTAAGTTGTTCTGCTAGTTTAGTATCTTTTTCAATAGCTATAACTTGTTTGACTTGCTTAGCCATTTCTAAAGTTAAAGCACCTAGGCCTGGGCCTACTTCTAAAACAATATCACTAGGCTTAAGCTCTGTAGCTTTAAGTACCTTATCAATACTCCCTTTATTTATTAAAAAGTTTTGACCAAGTTTCTTTTTTGGTTTTAACTCATTGTCCTGTAAAATTGTTTTAACTGTGGATAACATATTGCTTGATTTTATTATTTATTTAAGCTATATTAATAGTATAACATATATGAAAGTTTGTATAAGAACGTGTAAACAATATCTGTTTATTCCAGTAGTTATTTTGCTTTTAGCAGCAGCGATGTTTGCTGTTTTTTTGGTTAAGCAAGATGGAGTTAGTGTGCTAAATGATAGGGATATATTTGATGCTAATCAGTTTTTATTCCCAGAGCAAAGCAAACTTTCTTTAAATATTGATTTAGATATAGTAGGAGGTACTGTTTTAGAACCAGTAGCCCCTGCCTTTTTAGTTAAGGGTAGTGTGCTTGGTGCCTTAGGTAGTATTGATGTAGAAGAAAAAAAGGAGATACAAGAGTATCTAGTGCAAGAAGGTGATACTTTAAATGGGGTAGCCACTCAGTTTAATATTTCTTTAGATACCTTACTTAATGCCAATAACTTAATTTCTAGCTCTAAACTAAGCCCCGGTCAGAAATTAGCCATTATGCCAGTTACAGGTATGATGCACGTGGTAAGAGAAGGGGATACTATTAGTGGTATCGCTGAGATTTATCAAGTAGAACAAGCAGAAGTTACAGATTTTAATGTTATTGAGGAGAATAAGATATACGCTGGTGATTTTTTAATTGTACCCGGAGGCATTAAGCCAGCTAATTTAGCTAAATATGTGTATGTGCCATTATCTAATTCTTACTTTATTTGTCCAATTGCTTCACCATGTAGAGTGACACAAGGCTTGCATTGGTACAATGCCGTGGACTTTAGCAATGGTAATTGTGGAGAGCCAGTATATGCTGCAGCTGGCGGTACGGTTCAAAGAACTGGTTATACTAGCTTGGGTGGCTATTATGTACGAATTCAACATACTAATGGCGTAGTTACTTACTATGGTCATTTAACTAAGATTACTGTTTCGGCTGGAAGTACAGTTTACCAAGGACATATCATTGGTAGAGTAGGTTATTCTGGTAAAACTATTCCTGCGGGCCCATCTGGTTGCCATTTGCACTTTGATGTGCGCTTTGCTAAGAATCCATTCTCTCGCTTCCAACCCGGTGACACTTTAGGACAGTAGACAATATTTAGATATAATATGCGATATATAAAATGTTCGATATCGGATATCGAACATTAATTTATTAGTCGACTTTCGCCCTTCTTGGGCTTTTTGTTTAGAAAAATATAATAAAGCAAAAGACAGCAAACATCGGTGGTTTACCGTCTTAAGATTGTGCGAGGTTATTCTTCGCGTTTGCGGTAGGCTAGGGCTTCGGTGATGTGGTCAAAAGTAATATTGGGGGTGTTATCTAGGTCAGCCATGGTGCGGGCTACTTTAAGAATACGGTGAAAGCCACGGGCTGAGAGTTGACTTGAATTAACGGCTAACCTTAAAGTATCTTCAGAATCTCTGCCAATTTGGCAGTATTTTCTGATTTCCGGCAAGCCCATTTCTGAGTTAGTTAAAATGCCTTCATTTTTAAACCGCTCTCTTTGGATTATTCTGGCGAGAGCTATCCTAG
>CAYOFM010000028.1:0-1074 GCA_964403365.1 uncultured Candidatus Saccharibacteria bacterium
TCAATGATGCGCCTGCTTTAAAAAAAGCAGATATTGGCGTGGCTATTGGCTCTGGCACTGATGTGGCTAAGGATGTTTCTGATTTAGTTTTGTTAACAGATAACTTTGCTGTTTTAGTGGCAGCTGTAGAAGAGGGGAGAGCTATTTTAGATAATATTAGAAAAGTAATCACTTATTTGTTATCAGATAGTTTTACTGAGATTGTTTTAATTGGTGGGGCACTACTTTTTAGGGTGCCCTTGCCTTTATTAGCTGTACAAATCTTGTGGGTTAATTTAATTGAAGATGGTTTCCCTAATATTGCCTTGGCTTTTGAGAGAAAAGAAAAAGATTTAATGAAGCAAAAGCCTAGTAGTTATAGGGCAGGATTGCTCAATAAAGAAATGAAAGTAATCATTTTAGCAGTCAGTGCCTTTACCAGTATACTTTTGTTAGGGTTATTCTTTTATCTCTTTAAATTTACTGATTATAGTATTGAGTATATTAGGACTATGGTGTTTGTTGGCTTAACAATTGATTCCTTGTTCTATATCTTTTCTTGTAAAAGCTTACGGCAAAATATTTGGCGTACTAATGTATTCTCAAATAAGTATTTAGTAGGGGCTTGGGTGTTTGGTTTTTTTGCTTTGGTGGGCGGAGTTTATTTACCCCCCTTACAAGCTTTATTAAAAACAGTCCCAATTATTGCTCGTGATTGGGTTATTTTACTTGGCTTAGGGTTTTTAAATCTAGTTTTAATTGAAGGTATAAAATATTTTTTCATTACTCGCCATAAAAAAAATCTATGATTATCCTACTCTACCTTTTTATATTTACAATCTCTTGCGTGGTAGTGATTAAATCTGCCTCGCTTACCATTAAAGCTTTAGCTAAAATTGCTAAGTTTTTAAATTGGAGCGAGTTTTTTGTTTCATTTCTACTAATGGCTGTAGCCACTTCCTTACCAGAATTATTTGTTGGTACTACCTCTGCTATTAATGGATTGTCTCAACTATCTTTTGGTAATGTGATTGGTTCTAATATTATAAATTTAACGTTGGTGATTGCTGTGGCTGTTTTGTTAGGGGGTAAGTT
>CAYOFM010000028.1:1174-9121 GCA_964403365.1 uncultured Candidatus Saccharibacteria bacterium
GTAATTGGTACTGTGCTAGTAGCCCTAGGCACCAACCTGCCAGAGATTATTTTTAGCATCAAGGCAGTTAGAATGGGCCATAAAAATATGGTACTGGGTAATTTAATGGGTTCAGTTATTTTTAATTCTACTCTAGTCTTAGGAGCTACTGTGTTAATTGCCCCACTTAGGATATTTGCTCTTAGTCCCTATGTAGTTGGTATTATCTTTACAGCTTTAACTGTGTTATTTTTTAGGTTATTTGTTAAAAGTAATCAAAGTATTTCTAAAAAAGAAGCCCTACTACTTTTGGCAATTTACCTTACTTTTATTGTCACTCAATTTGTGTTAAGTTAGGAATATATGAACGATATACTCCTAATAATTATAGCTTTTGTGTCGCCACTGATAATGATGGCGCTCGTTATTCTATACTTTAAAAAGCATATTGATAAACCAAAGGAAGATCAAAAAGATGATACTGCCCTTAATTTAATTAAGCAAGACTTGTTGGCTATTAGACAAGAGATAAGAGAGGGTGGTAAGAGTAGCTTAGATGCTTTCCAAAACCAGTTAACTCAAAACCGTAAAGCATCTGAGGAAAGTGTTAAAATTGTTAGAAGTGTAACTGAACAGTTGACTAAACTTGATGAAACAAATCGTCAAGTAGTTGGTTTTGCAGAGCAGTTGCAATCTTTAGAAAACATATTAAAAAACCCTAAGCAACGTGGCATTTTAGGAGAGTATTATTTGGAAGAATCATTGAAAAATGTTTTCAGCCCTAATCAATATCAAATGCAATATAGTTTTAAGGACGGGGCTATAGTAGATGCAGTCATATTTGCAGGAGACGGTAAGATTATCCCAGTTGATTCTAAGTTTTCTCTTGAGAATTATAACAGGATATTGGGGGAGAAAGATGTAGTGCGCAGAGAAGAATTAGAAAAGATATTTAAACAAGATTTAAAAAACAGGATAGATGAAACAGCCAAGTATGTTAGGCCAGAAGAGGGGACTCTGTCGTTTGCTTTTATGTATATTCCAGCAGAAGCAATTTATTATGATTTATTGGTGAATAAAGTGGGGGCTATTAAGAGTAATACAAGAGATTTAATAGAGTACGCATTAAGGGAAAAGAATGTATGTATTGTATCGCCCAATACATTTTATGCCTACTTACAAACGATTTTACAGGGGCTTAGAGCGTTTCAAATAGAAGAGTCGGCTATTGAGATTAGGAAAGGAGTAGAGCGCTTAGGTAAGCATATAGTGGCCTACGATCAATATATGCAAAAGCTTGGTAACCAAATAGGAACTACAGTTAATACATTTAATACGGCTCATAAAGAGTTAGCTAAAATTGATAAGGATGTAGTGAAGATAACAGATGGTGAGAGAAAGATAGAGCCCTTGCAAATAGACAAGCCAGACGCTATATCCATTGACTAAATCACAAAAATAAGGTAAGTTATTAGTATATGTTAGCAGTAATAAAAACTGGTGGGAAACAATACTTAGTTTCACCAGGCGATAAAATTAAAATTGAAAAGCTAGATAAAAAAGAGGGGAGTGATATTACCTTTAGTGATGTTTTGTTGCTTGATAAGAATAAAAAGCTAGAACTAGGTACACCTAAGTTAACTAGTGCTAAGGTAAGTGCTAAAGTGTTAACTCAAGGAAAAGGCAAGAAAGTAATTATATTTAAGTTCAAACGTAGAAAAAGATATAAAGTAAAAAAGGGCCACAGACAGCCCTTTACTGAAATAGAAATTCTAAAAATAGAGAGTTAAAATAGAGTAATGCAACAATTTAGCTGGAAAAACAATGCTTCTACAAAGATAATGGGGTTAATCTCTGTTTTATTTTGTGGATTTATTTATTGGTTGATGAAATTAGGGGGTCGTGATATTTTATTCGGAGAGCACTTTCCGCCCATTGCTTTTTATCTTATTTGTATTGCAGTTTTGATTGGATTTTTTCAGCTAGTCCTCTCTCTTATGCGGAGTGGAAAATTAGACATTCTAGATGTTTTGCTTCTAATATTTGTTATTGTATGCACGGGATTTCCATTTTGGATTATTTTATTATTATGCTTTTCGTAGTATTCTCACTTCCGACCCTCCAGTGCAGACGATAATGTTTCTTCATCTGCGTATTCTAACTCGCTGCCCATTGGTAGGCCACGGCCTAATTGGGTGGTTTTTATTTTCAAAGGTTTTAGTTGCCTTAAAAGCTTGAGAATATCATGCTGACCTTTTGGGGTCGGGTTAATAGCTAAAATAATCTCTTTAATACCATTTGATTGTATCCTGTTGATTAAGACAGGTGTTTTTTGTTCTAAGTTATCTAAGATGAAATATAGCCCATTAAAAGAATGAGTTTTTTCTATTTGTTCTAAATCAATTTCTTTTTCTACTATACAAAGAGTTGCCTTGTCCCTTCGGGGATCAGAGCAAATAGCGCATAGCTCATTTTCTCCTTCAAAAGCTTTAAAGCACCAAGAACAGATTTTTGTTTTTTCTTGTAAATCTTTAATGCCTTGAATAAGCTCGTTTTTTTCTGAGGCTGGGATTTTAGTTAAATAAAAAACAAATCGGGCTGCAGTGCGTGGCCCTATGGTAGGAAACTTAGAAAACAATTTAATTAGTTTTTCTGTAGTAGGGGAGTGCATAATTACTCAGATGGGGGAGTGAAGCCTTTTTCTAAATCACGAAAAGTAGTTCGAGTTTCATCAAAATATAGTTCAACCTTACCCACTGGGCCATTTCTGTGTTTAGCTATAATAATTTCAGCAATGTTTGGTTTGTCAGAGTTTTCTTTGTAACGATCTTCTCTATGGATCATCATCACCACATCTGCATCTTGCTCAATTCCGCCTGATTCGCGTAAATCAGATAAACGAGGGATTTGTGGAGTACGTTGTTCAACTGCCCGTGATAATTGAGATAGAACCAGAACAGGGATATTTAGTTCTTTAGCTAAACCTTTAAGGGCTTTAGAGTTTTCTGTTACTTGGTGAAGGATATTTAATTGGGAATTACGATGGCTCATTAATTGTAAATAATCAACAATTAATAATCCCAAGCCATTGTTAGCATAAAGCCGACGAGCCATAGCTCTCATTTGCAGTATATTTAAGCCAGAGGTGTCATCAATATAGATAGGGGCATCAGCTAAAGTTCCCATGGCTGTTTGTAATCTTGTAAAATCATTATGCTCGCCTTGGTCAGATAGCTTGCCAGTCCGTAATCTCCAAGAATCAATATCTGCCTCAGAAGATAAAATTCTGTCCATAATTTGATCTTTTGACATTTCTAAGCTGAAAATTCCTACTGGGATTTTCTTTTTTATAGCCACGTTCTGGGCGATATTAATAGCCAATGAGCTTTTCCCGAGTGATGGCCTGGCAGCTAGAATAACTAAGTCGGATTTTTGTAGACCTGCTAATAAATTATCTAAAGATTTAAAGCCAGTGGCTACGCCTCGTAATTCTCCAGTTTGTTTTGATAATTCGTCAATCCTTTTCCAAGTATCATCAATCATTTCTTTAACAGAAACAAATCTTTGAGTTAATGATTTCTGAGCAATATCAAAAATGGTTTTTTCTGCCTTGTCTAATAGGGTATCTACATCTTCATCTTCATTATTAGCCAGTTCATTTATTTTATGCCCCGCATTAATTAATTCTCTTAAAACTCTTTTTTGCTGAACAATTTTAGCATAGTTTAAAATATGGGTAGCAGTTGGTACAGTATTAATCAATGTTGTTAAATAACTTGCCCCGCCAATGCCCTCTAGTTGATTTTTGCCTTTTAGCTTAGAAGATATACTTAGAACATCTATGGGTTCTCTTTTTTCAAACATATCTAGCATACAACCATATATCTGTTGATGCTTGGCTTTATAGAAATCACGGGGTAATAAAAAATCCACCACTTTTAAAATTGCATCTGGATCAATTAATAAAGATCCCAAGAGAGATTTCTCTGCTTCAGTATCCTGTGGCGGAAGTTTTTCTATACTTTTTGTTTGCTCTACCATATATGCCATTCTACCCATCACGCCCTCGCTTGTCAATTTTTTAGTGTAAAAAAAAGTTATCCACAGGGGAGGGGTTGACGAGGAGTTTGGGTTATGGGACAATAAAATAATTTTGGGACCATTTTGACAGTTCTTTAACCAGTTAGTTTAAAAAGGAGATTTGATGTGGTTGATAGAAGGAAAAATCCGCGGGAACAGTTAATTCGGGAGACTGTTGTAGCATATCTTAATGGAGCTCGTGGTGAAATAATAGTGAAACGACTTAAGCGACTAGAGGAAGGAGAAAGAAAGCGTTTTAGAGCATTTGTTAGAAATGTTGAGAGAGGTGTTATTAGTAGAGATGTTGTAGAAGAAAAGCAACAAATTGTATATAAATGGCGTTGCGAAAGTTGCGGATCGGAATATTCTTCTGATCCTAACGGCGATCAAAAATGCCGTTTATGCGGTAAGCAACTTGTTGATAAATAGTCATAAAAGAATCAAAAAGCCCGCTTCTTCTCCTAAAGAAGCGGGCTCAAGTATTTGTGGAGGATTTATAATCTTTTAATCTTATTGCCAGTAGGGGAGTCCTCAATTTGAAAACCAAGGGATTTTATTTTTTTTCTTACTTTATCTGCTTTTTTCCAATCTTTATTCTTTCTGTGTGTTTCGCGCTCTTTGGCTAGCTCCAAAACTTGTTTTGGAGTTTTCTGTTTCTTAACTTTGTCTAGACCAATGCCAAACACTTTATCAAAATCTAACAATAAAGTGTATTTTTCGTTATGTTTTAGTTTTTTATTATCAAGCATTTGCCACATTAGAGCCACTGCTTTGGGCATATCTAAATCATTATTAATGTATCCCAAAAATTTTTTGCGATACGAGCTGACGAGGGCAGCCCTCGTTGGAAGCTGACGAGGGCTGCCCTCGTACAGTTCTGCGGTTATGCCGTAAAGCTTTTTTAAAGCGTTTTGAGCTGCTTCTAAACTTTGCCAAGTGAACTTTAACTTGGAGCGGTAATGAGCCGTCAGAGTTAGGTATCTATATGATAAGGCACAGTAATCTTTTTTATTTAAATCATCTAGGATAATAAAGTTACCTTTGGATTTACTCATCTTCTCTTCTGTAATTAAAAAGTCGCTATGTATCCAAACTTTAGCATGATTTTTGTTGTACGCAGCTTGAGCTTGAGCAATTTCATTTTTATGGTGAATAGGAATATGATCTATCCCACCAGCGTGGATATCAAAAGGAAGCCCTAGTTCTTTTATGCCCATTACTACACACTCAGTATGCCAGCCAGGGAATCCAACACCCCACGGAGACTTCCATTCCATTTGTCTTTTTGTTCCTTTGGGGCTCAATTTCCACAAGGCAAAATCAGTTGGGTTTTTTTTGCCTTTGACCATTTCTACTCTAGCGCCGGGCTTTAAAGTTTCAGCTTTCTGTCCCCACAACTGACCGTAATTTTTAAGTTTAGAAGTATTAAAATATACCCCGTCATCTATAGTATAAGTAAAACCTTTTTTTTCTAATTTTTTAATTAAATCAATTTGTTCCTTAATAGTGTCAGTGGCTTTTATCCAAACATTAGGGTCAATAATGTTTAAGTTTTTTAAATCTTTTTGAAAATGCTTGGTATAGAATTCAGCTATTTGCCAGACAGTTTTCTTTTCTCGTTTAGCGCCTTTTTCTAATTTATCTTCACCAGTATCTTCGTCAGAGGTTAAATGCCCCACATCAGTTATATTCATCACATGTTTTACTTTGTAATCATTGTAAAGTAAAACCCGTTTTAAAATATCCTCAAAGATATAGGTACGCAAGTTCCCTATGTGGGCATAATTATACACAGTCGGTCCGCACGCATAAAACCCCACCTTATCTTTTTTCAAAGGCTTGAAGTTTTCCTTTTTCCGAGTTAAAGTATTATAGAGTTTTAACATATTATAGTATCATACCTAATTTTTTCTAGTTCTTCAACAAATATATACACAATGTGAGCAGATTTTGATTTATTGTGGAATTTTTGGTAGCATAAAGAAGTTATCAGAAAGTTATGAATGGAATTATACAAACACTTTTATTAGCTATGACTCCAGTAGGGGAGTTACGGGCCGCTATCCCAGTAGCCCTCACAGTTTATAATCTAAATTGGCTTTTAGCTTATACAGTATCAATTATTGGTAACTTAGTGCCAGTAATTTTCCTTTTACTATTTTTAGAACCAGTTTCTAATTATTTAATTAAACATTCCCAGATATTTGATAGATTTTTCCGTTGGTTGTTTGAGCGTACCAGAAACAGAGTAGGGGAGCGAGTTATTAAATATGGCCCATGGGCTTTAATATTATTTGTAGCTGTGCCGTTACCTATCACTGGAGCATGGACAGGTAGCTTAATCGCCTATCTATTTAAAATACCATTTAAAAAAGCTTTTCCTGCTATTGTTTTTGGCATAATCATTGCAGGGGTGATAGTAACCATAGCTACTCGGGCTGGTGTAGCAATAGAGCAGTATCTTGGCTATCAAACCTTATTAGTTATTTTAGGAGTTGCATTTGTTGGGCTTGTTTTTAAACTTAGAATTAAACATTAATCTTTATGTCCTCAGTATTATATCGAAAATATAGGCCAAAAATCTTTGCTGATGTGGTAGGCCAAGAACATGTGGTTCGCACAGTAACTAACGCCATAGCACAAAATACAGCCTCTCACGGCTATTTATTCTCTGGACCGCATGGTACTGGCAAGACCACCATTGCTAGGCTTTTAGCCAAGTCATTAAATTGCCAAAATAGGCAAGAGGGGGAGTTTGAACCTTGTGATAAATGCCAGTCTTGTCTTGAAATTAATCAAGGCAGTGCCCTTGATTTAATTGAAATAGATGCAGCCAGTAATAGAGGTATTGATGAAATAAGGGATTTAAAAGAGGGGATTAGGTTTAGGCCAGCTAAATCAAAGTATAAAGTATTTATTATTGACGAATCACACCAGTTAACTAAAGAAGCAGCAAATGCACTTTTAAAAACTTTAGAAGAGCCACCTAGTCATGCAGTATTTATCCTAGCCACTACTGAGATTCATAAAATGATTCCTACTATCCAATCCCGTTGCCAAACCTTTACTTTAAGAAAATTAAGCGCCAGTGAAATATCTAAACGCTTAGAAGGGATTTTAAAAAAAGAGAAAGTTAGTTTTGACAAGCAAGCTTTAGATTTAATCGCCTTATCAGCCAGTGGAGCAGCTAGAGATGCAGAATCATTGTTAGATGAAGTAGTCAGCTTTACTAAACAAGGAGAAAAAGTAACCCAAGAAACTGTCCAAGCTTTGTTAGGCTCTGCAGATAAAACAATTATTTTCCAGTTTCTAAACTTTTTATTTAACAAACAAACCAAGGAAGCCATAGAGTTAATCAATAATATTATTCATCAGGGCATAGATTTAGAAGAGTTTACTAAATCATTAGTCCAATACTTACGCCAGATAATGTTATTGCAAATTAACTCAGATTTGCAAAGCCCAGTGTTTGCTTTTTTATCTCAAGAAGAGCAAGAATCACTTCGCACTCTAGCTAGCCAAGCACAACCAACAGAACTAAGCCAAACTTTAGAAAAAATCACTGAAGCAGAAGGTAAAATACGGTATGCTACCATTCCCCAACTCCCCTTAGAGCTCGCCATCATTGACCTTGCCAACATTGACTTTTCCCCAAAAACACAGTAGAATCAGGGTATGTCCGATGAAGAAAACAACTATGCCTTTATAGATAGCCAGAATGTGAACCTAGCAATCCGTGACCAAGATTGGGTTTTAGATTTTGCAAGATTTAGGAAATACTTAAAAGAAAAGTACAATATTCAAAAAGCTTTTTTGTTTATTGGATTTCTTTATGGGAATCAAACATTGTATACTAATTTACAAAAATATGGTTTTATTGTTGTTTTC
>CAYOFM010000029.1:0-9105 GCA_964403365.1 uncultured Candidatus Saccharibacteria bacterium
ATTTATTAAAAACCCCTAATGTCTGCAACTCTTTAAATGTTTCTTTTAAATGCGTTTTAAAAAATCCTATCTCTGTCTCGGCTCTTTTTTCTTCTTTAATTTGAGCTATCCTTTTATCATAAGCTGTTTGCATATTAAGCCAAAATTGTGCACTTGGTGCACCTTCAAAAATTCTTTCAAGCTTTAAAGCCATTGGTGGGGTTATCGGCTCCTTTCCATTAACAATTCTGCTTATATTCTGAACGGTTCTGCCAGTTTTAAAAGCTACTTCTTTTTGTGTAAGCCCCAAAAAGTTAATCTCGTCTTTCAAGCTTTCACCTGGGTGCACAGCCAAAGGAGATTCCCAGCCATATAATCCTTGGGATTTCTTTTTTTCAATATATTGTTTTGTATTTTTTGAAACCATAAATTATTTTTTTAATGATAATCTTTTTCAATTTTAACTATCTCAATAGTTGCAATGGATTGCTCAACAAACTGATTATCCTTTGTTTGAAACTCTCCAACAGGCCTACAAATTAATCTAGCTGGATAATCAAAATCAATAGCGAAAAGATTAGCTAAATCTCCATGTAGGAAGTGAGCCTTACAGTTGGCAGGTAAATCGGAATAACAGGGTGTATTTTTTAGCTCACTCATTCTCCTATTAACAATTTGATTTGATCTGGCTATTTTAACAACTTGTTTTTTTACTTTATTGTTTTGCCATACTATTTCCATTGTAATATATCGCCCTGAAAAAAGCAAATTTATTATTAACTAATTACATTAATAATAATATCATAAACCACATCTAAATACAAGTAAGATACCTAGTGAATCTTAATGGATTATAAAACAAAAAAATAAAATGGATACTTTGCAAATTCCTACTACAAAGTATCCACTTAAACTACTAACTGATAATTAATACACTACTACCTAAGAGCGAGGGTCTTTTTTGAGTATTTCTTCTAATTTTAAATAAAAATTTTGTGACATATATGATATATTCGTGATTACTTATTTAAGTAGCTTAAACCCTATATCTAAGCCGAAACCTTACTTTTCTTATATTTGCTTATAGTTTAAAGTATAATTAGTATAACATCAAGGATTTATCTACAACACTCACTTACAATTTTGTTTTACCATATTTTATCCTAAAACGAACTAATAAGAGATGAACTAATTCTACTACATACCCACTACATCATTTCCCTATTAAAATCAAGGTTTTTTAAAATTTTATCAAAAATCGTGAAAAATCACTACATACAACCCTCTAAATCTGTTAACTAATTTGTTGTATTCCAACTTGATTCACAATTGCTCCTAATTGCTCCTAGAGATAAACATAATAAATATTGGACAGATTTACCTTAAAATAAACAATTTTTTGATTTGCTCCTAATTGCTCCTAAAGGTACTTAAAAATTTGGCTCATAATATGTAGATCTTGATTCACCGACACTATGCAATAATCTCATATCTTGCATTTTTTTGAAATCATGATTGATTGTCTTTCTTGATACGTCTTTAAAGAAATCTTCGCATTTCTTGGCTGTTATGGTTTTATTCTCAACTAAATATTCCCAGATTTTTACTTGTGGAAAACTAAAAATACAAAAAATGAAACTGCAATCTTTTATTTTTTGGAGAGGGAGAGGAGGATGCCGAGGCCGAAGTAAAAGCCGAGGAGTTGAGAGCCACCATAGCTGACAAAAGGCAGGGGTACGCCTACTACTGGAAAAAGTCCTAGACACATACCAATGTTAATGAAAGATTGGGCTAGAATAAGTATGGCAAAACCTTGGGCAAACAAACGAGTAAAGTTATCTTCTGCCAATAGGGCTGCTCTAATAATCTGCCAAAAAAAGAACATAAAAACGGATAAGAATAAAAATATGCCCAGAAAACCAAACTCTTCAGCCATAGCTGAGAATATAAAATCAGTTTTGGCTTCTGGCAGAAAGTTATACTGGGTTTGTGAGCCTTTGGCTAAACCCTTGCCCAATATCCCGCCAGAGCCAATAGCTATTTTAGATTGATTAACATTCCAAGAAATACCCTGTTTATCCATTGCTGGGTTAAAAAAGCTTTTTATCCTTTGTTTGTGATAATCTTGGAGCCAAAACTGCCAGCCTAACCCAAATAATATTAGAAAAATCAAAACAATAGCCATGAAATGTCGGAGGCGGATGCCAGAAAAAATAATCATACCCAGCCAAATAGCCACTAAAGTAAGAGCGCTGCCTAAATCTGGTTGTTTTAGTACTAATAGGGCTGGAATAGACATATAGACTCCAGAGAGAAAAATAGGGGAAATATTCTTGAGTTCTTTATGGCGAGAAGAAAAATACTTGGCCAGTATAATAATTAAAATCATAGCCACAAAAGGCACAGGGTCAATAGAAATAAAGCCAATCTTATACCACCCCTGCACTCCCCTAATACGTGAGCCAAAGAAAAATAAGCCCACTAAAGATAAAATGCCGATAAAATATAGGGCTAAAACTAAACGAGAGTTAGCTTTAAAAGCTCTTAAATCAAAAAAGCTAACCAATATAGCTAAACAAACAGCCACCATTAAGAAAATTGCTTGTTTATAAAAATCTGTAAAATTACCGCTAGCTAGTGCGCTACCTAAAATTGATAATAAGCCAGCTAGGCTTAAAAAAAGCGCACTACCTAAAAGTAGCCAATTTATTTGTTTTAATCCTTTGATAAACTGCATACGTTATTAACTTACCCATTCTAACTTTTTCCTTAAATGATCCCATTTCTTATAATCCTGTTCCTCGTAAGACAACCTACCAGCTACAATACTATAATCAATACCTAATTTATTAGCGAATTTCTTAATGGCGATATCAGAAAAAACATTTTCACTTTTAAATTTGGCAAACTCTAACTTTGGAATGAGAATATCACGAGCAAACTCATCTGCCTTTTTACATACATCGCCCCCTTCTATGTCCTTAAAATCAATGAATTGCTCTTTTTTCTTGCAATCTAAAAGATGTTTTAATTCATGAAAAAAGCTAAACCAAAACCCATCAACACGCATACCCTTCAAACTCGCTTGGATAACAGCTTTATCTGGGCTTAGCCATCTTGTGGCAGCATTAACATAGGTTTGTTTAAAATAAGGAACAAATACAACCGCCACACCGCAAGAAGCACATATTTCAATTAGTTTATTTTGAGAAACGCTTACCTGTTCTTTGGTTAAACGCCTAATAGCCACTAAGGTATTTTTTAACTTATGTCTATCAAACTTTTTTAATGGAACTTTTTTTGCTTCAATTTCACCACATCTAAGCCATGCTGCCAATGACTCTTGGCATATATCATTCTTTTTATGCTTACTTTTTCTAAAAGCAACAGAATATACATCAATACTAGGTATTAAACTCAAAGATTTAACACCAAACAAATGCAGTAAACTTATAACCCTTTCCTTTGCATCTTTAGTATTTTTTACATATCCTAACTTTGATAACTCAGAATAACACTGAAACTTTCTTAAATAAGGGAGTTCTGCATTTAGCTGTTTTTGAAATCGTAATCTAGTTAATGTTCTTTCGTAATTCATTTGTAGGTTATTCCAAAAAGATGCAGACATACCAAAAACCGCAGATAATCTAATAGCTGTTTCTGAAGTAATCGGATCATTCCCTTTAATGATACGATTGATGGTTTTTGGGGTTAAATCAACCCTTTTAGCCAAATCAATCTGGCTCATTTCTATTGTTTGTAATAAATCCCGTAAAGTTTCTCCCGGATGTATTGCAATGTTTGGATTGTAATTTTTATTAGACATAAACATTTTTAATGATAATCATACCCTACCTCTATAATTTTTATAACTGTTATGGTTCTATTGTCTGCAACTAGACCATCTAACGGTAAAAATATCAATCTCTTTGGATGCTGTACATCAACAGCAAAATGACCTTTCCAATTTTGCTTTAATAAATGTAATCTGGCTTGAGGTAATTTGGAAATATCATATAAATTTTCTGCAGCATAAAGCTCGTTAATCCTTGTTATTATTTTTTTAGCACATCTATCGCCATATATACGCTTTAGCTTAATTTCATCTTCACAAATTTTTCTAAGCTTATTGCTTTTAAACTCAATCTCCATACTAATCCGATTTTAACAGTAGTTACAACCTTTAACCTTCATTACCTCAAAAATAACATAAACAAAAAAATATGTCAAGAAAAGTTATTAACATACTTAGTTAATCATTTTTAGAAACCCTTGTTCGGTTAACACTTTAACGCCTAGGGTTTGGGCTTTTTGTAGTTTAGAGCCTGGGTTAGCGCCTGCTAGGACAAAACTGGTAGCTTTAGAAACAGTGCTGGAAATGTCACCCCCTTGGCTTCTAATTATTTCTTTGGCTTTATCACGGGTTAAATCTTCCAATGTACCTGTTAGGACAAATACTTTACCTTTAAGACCCTGCTTAATCTGTTTAGGATTTTCAAGTTTTACATTTTTCAATAATCTTTGCACAATATCCTGATTTTTCTTTTCCTTAAAAAAACTTACTATTGACCTAGCCACTATTGGACCAATGTCATTGAGTTTTAGTAAATCATCCTCAGTTGCTTGTTCCAACTTAGTTATATCTCTAAAATAATTGGCTAAATCAATGGCAGTTTCCTCCCCTACTCCGCCGATGCCTAAGGCAAAAATAAATCTGGCTAAACTAATCTTTTTAGCTTGGCTAATGGCTTGTATTAAATTAATAGCTGATTTTTGAGCAAATCTTTCTAAGGGTTCTAGGTCGCCCTGCTTTAAGTCAAAAAAGTCTGCTGGATCAGCTACTAATCCCTGCTCTACTAATTGATCAACTACCTTAGGACCTAAGCCCTCTATATTAAAAGCAGGTTTGCTAACAAAATGGTGCATAGCTTTTCTTTGTCTTACTTTGCATTTAGAAGAAACACAACGCCAGATTGCTTCGCTTGGTTCTTTAGCTAAAGCACCACCACAAACTGGGCACTTCTTAGGTAAGCTAAATGCCTTTTCACGACCTGTTCTTAAATCTTTTAATACTTTAAATACTTTGGGAATAACATCACCAGCCCTACCAACCACCACTGTATCGCCAATCTTTATCCCTAACCTTTTTATCTCATCTTGATTATGCAAAGTAGCCCTACTAATAGTAGCTCCGCCTATTTGTACTGGCTTTAAAATAGCCACAGGGGTAAGAGCACCTGTCCTACCTATCTGTACTTTAATATCTTCTACTATAGTAGTAGCCTCTGCCATAGGAAATTTAAAAGCAATAGCTCCCCTAGGTGCTTTTCCTACCACACCTAGTGATTGAAATGTTTGATTGTCATTAATCCAAACTACCAACCCATCAATTTGATAGGACATTTTGTCACGCTTCTTGCTAATCTCTTTAAAATAGTTAAAAACATCTACAAGGCTCTGGCAATACTTAAATTCTACTGTTTTAAAACCTAGTTGCTTTAATTCTTGATACTCACAAACCTTATTTTCTTGCCCCAATAATTGCCAAGCAGCAAAACTTAACTTTCTTGCCCGAGCCACTTTCGGATCTAGTTGCCTTAAAGCACCTGCTGCAGTATTTCTAGGATTAGCGTATAACTCTTGTCCTTTTTTTTCTTGTTTTTTGTTAATCTCTTTAAAGTCCTTTTTACTAATAAACACTTCTCCTCTAACTGTAACATTAACTGCCTTCTCTAGTTTCAAGGGAACTTGCTCTATGGTTTTTAAATTATTAGTGACATCTTCCCCTACCTTACCATTTCCTCTGGTAGCACCCTTATCAAAAACTCCTTGATTATAGCTTAGGCTAGCTGCTAGACCGTCTGCTTTAACCATACAAAAATAATCTAATTTCTTTGTTTGACTTGGAGTAAGTAATTTCTTAATCCTTTGCTCCCATTCTTCTATCTCTTGTTCATTAAAAGCATCATTTAAAGAAAACATTTTCTCCTTGTGCTCTATTTTAGTAAATTTATCTAAGGGCTTTCCTTCTACTCTTTGGGTGGGAGAATCAGGGGTAACAAACTCAGGATATTCTTTTTCTAAATCAAAAAGCTCTTTTTTCAAAGAGTCTAGAGCTGCTATAGAAATCTCTTCTTTGTTTAATACGTGGTAAAGATAACGGTGATGGTTAATCACTTTTTTCAGCTTATCTATACGCTTTTTTGCTTCGTGTTTACTCATATTAAAAACTAATCTCTAGCTCTATTTTTCTTTTAGTATTGCTTTTTAAATAAGTACCTTCAGACCAAATCTTATTAATATCATCATCTGATATACATACCTTATAATTTGTATCTGTTGTAACATTTTGTGTTGGGAAGCAAAAACCAGTAGTTCCCCAATCATCACTCGGTATTTCTCCTAAATTATATATCTTATAAAGAGCCTCTTCTGCACCAGCATCTGCTGCGTAAAAAGCCACTACTGAATCCCCAATAGAAAAGATTATCTTTGTTTGGCTCACTACTACCGCCACGGCAGCCAAAAGAGTGGCTGTTAATATTGATAAAACAGTTAAGGTGAAATATAGGGCAATGCCTTTTTTTTGTTTGTTAGTAGAAAACATCTAATTGTCTTTGGCTAATTGTAGTTTGCACATCAGCTATGCCTAAACCTACTCCAGATAAATCAACTGCTAAGCTAAAGGTTACTTTTGGTTGTAAGTTATTAGTTTGCCCATCTCCTGAAACCTGAAAAACTAGGTTGGTGACGCTCAAGCTAGTTGGGGTAAGTGGTTGAACAACCCCTAACCCACTACTTTGACTGGTTAATGATTTCTTTATTTTAATCACTTCATTTTCTAGTAAAAATTCCCAACACTTACCATTATAATTTAAAAATCTGATTTTTGTTGTATCACCTAATGGATTTTCAAAATTCATTTTAGCGGTTATGCAATCTCCGGCTAAATCTTTTTGAGCCATTCTTAAGGCACGTGAAACATAATCAGAAACATAAGAGGTGTGGTTTAGAAACTCAGCCAAATACAAGCTTTGCTCTTGGTAGTGAAAAGCAGATGAAAACAATCCTAAAAATGCCGCGATAATAATCACAAAAATTATGGTTGACACTAATAGTTCTACAATAGTTGTACCTTGATGTAACATATTACCTCCAATTATATAATCTGCCAGTTAATAAATAGCTCTTATCTGTATGCCATAGAATCTCTACTGAAACATCTAATCTTTTGTCTAGTTCTGTTTCAGTGATTATAATCCTGCGTTTAAACTTAGTATCAGTGCCTGATTCGTAGTTATAGAACCCAGAAGCATTAATCTGCAACACTTCATTAATATCAAAAGAAGTTAAATCAGAATCATCAAAATCAATTTTGCAATAAGGATCAACAGAGCACCCATCTAAATCCGTATCCCAAGGATCCATAGCCAACACATTATTGTCCCTTATATTCCGCACTAATTCAAAACCCTCTCTAGCTAACTGAGAGGAAATAAATCTGTCTCTGTTGTTAAAAACCGTGCTCACAATCCGAGGCACTAAAGCATAAATTCCTATAATACCAACAGCAATAACAAAAATAGCTATCATTACTTCAATAAGGCTAAACCCTGCACTCTTTCTAAATTTTTTTAACTTTATTGTATCCAAAAACCTTACATAGAACAGGGTGACCGCTTGTTTTGAGTATTTATTACGCATAAACTTACTTTTTCATTTCTATTCTACCTACGGTGTTAATTCTAACTTGCCTTGTTTGGCTTATGTCACTTTCTAAACATAGAGTAATAATCGCCTCTTGATCTAAGGTAATCCCATCTATGTGCACAACTGGCTCTGGGGGTTGAAATAGAATATCTAAATCATTATCTACAACAGGCTGGGTAATACTGCAAATCTTAACACTCTCATCAAAACTTACCTGCCTAATAATTTCATCATTTACATCAAAATAGAAGTTGGGGGTAGAATTACAATCAGCAAAAATGGTGTATGACTTTTCCCAATCACTTCCTGGTTTATTAAAGTTAACACCAAAGATATTAGCACTGCCAAGATCGCAATCTACAGCTTGAGCAGCCATAGCCATTTCTTCTACTTCTCTTAGGTTTTGGGCTAAAATAAAAGCTTCGTTCCTTAAAGCTAATTTTTGTGATTCACTACCTGCACTCAATAAAAGTGCACCTGATAAAAGAAAAATAATGGCCATAACTACTAGAAGCTCGACAAAAGTGAATCCTGATTGATTTTGGTTAAAAAACTTCATAACATTAAGCTAAGATACCAATTAATTATCTGTTGCCCAAAAAATAGGGCAATAAAGGTACCAAGAACTAAAAACGGACCAAAGGGTACTTGGCTTTTCATTTTCTTACGCCCTGCAATTATTAAACCTACCCCTATTATAGAGCCTAAAAAGAAAGAAGAAAATAGAGCCACTAAGATATTGGGCCAGCCTAAAAATATTCCCATTAAAAAAGCTAGCTGGACATCACCAAAACCCATCCACTTACCACGCGAAATTGCCCAGATAATAAAGAAAAAGCCAGCTGCCCCTAAGCCCGACAACAAAATACTGGACAATGAACTATAATTATTGATTAACTGATAAATTAAAACTAAAAAGATAGCAGGATAAACAACCTTGTCAGGAATTAAATAGGTTCTTAAATCAAAGATAAAGACAATTAGTAGAGCACTGGCAATAGCCCATAGATATAATAATTGCAAAATCCAAATGTTAAATGACAATTGAATACCAAATATCAAATGCTTAAAAATTAAAACGAAAATAATGCCAGTTAATATTTCGGCTATTGGATACTGATAAGATATCTTTTTCTGACAATACCTACACTTACCACGCAAGGCAATAAAACTGAACAAAGGAATTAAATCAAGCCAACTCAAGTTATGTTTGCACTTAGGGCAAATTGAGCGACCCTTAACAAAACTTTTGTTTTTTTCTAAACGATAAATCAAGCAGTTAATAAAACTGCCAATACTAACTCCAATAACAAAAACCAAGATATAAATAGGTAGATACATTACTTTATCTTAACAGAAAATCAACTAAAACAAAACTACCCGAGGGCGGGCCTCGGGCAATTTTTAGATAATAAT
>CAYOFM010000030.1:0-8844 GCA_964403365.1 uncultured Candidatus Saccharibacteria bacterium
CCTGTGTAAAAACAGCCAGCTATTAGCAGGAATACAGGTCATTTCTCCCTCAAAAATACTCTTTTTAGTACAAGAAACCCATTCTTTATTGGGTTTCGCTTGTCTAAGGCTTTTTAATTGTTTGATTAAATCTTTTTCCTGCATCTTGAAATATTAAAATCTTTACATTTCGATATTTTTCTCCGTCACTAATTATGATGCAAAAACCGCAAAAAGGTAACAAATTAAATCTTCCCACGTAGTTCCTTAAGTGCCCGACTAATCATCATTTTCACTGCGCCTGGTTTTTTACCTATCATCTCAGCAATCTCTTTGATTGGTCTATCATCTATATAGCGCAAAACCAATACATTCTGTTGGTCTTCTTTAAGTTCAGCCAAACATGTCCTAATTGCCTCAAATTCCATTTGTATACCCTTATCTTTTTCTATGTCCTCCCCGCTGACAAGTTGCACAGATTCTGCAGAAACAATCTTCACTTTACTTGTTTGCCTATAATGCCCAGCAATCTCTCGCCTAGCAATTTGGAAAATATATGCATTAGGATTTTCAATATCTAAACCAGACTTAGCCTTTTTCCAAGCCTTAGTAAAGGTTTGTGAAGTTAGATCCTGGGCTATGTCTGCAGAACCCACTTTTAAAAAAACAAACCGGTAAATCTTATCTACCTGTTTATCATAGATCTTTTCAAATTGTTTCTTAGATATTTTCATCTTATAATGATAGGTCATTGTTAGGACACTATCTGTCCTATCATAGGACATACTATGTCCCACTTTACCTTCATTGCTTTAAAACGTAAATAGTGCTATTTCTGCTCCCTTTTCGCTCAATTAACTTCTTTTCAAGCAACTCATCTACATCCCGCCTTAAAGTTCTTTTAGTTACCTCAGGCATCACCTCTTTAAAATCCTTAATCTGGGCAGATTCTTGTTTTTGTAGAATTTCAATGATTTTTTTATGTCTTTGTTTTAAAAACTCTTCTCCAGGCACAGTTAAAACTCTTTTTCTTGGATTGCTCGCACCAGCCATACTAACCCTACTAGTATTATGTACAGTGTTATGCTTTTTTTGTATTGATTGAGGCTCTTGCTTCATCAAGTTCTGCGCCTCTATTTGTATCTGCTGATATTCTTTTATTACTACAGGAATATATACATTTTCTTCCATAGCTTCTTTTTCTGCCACTTCTAAGTACATTATAATAGCATCCAAGTTTTCAAATAAGCTATACACTGCTGGTTTGTTTTTATCTTTTACTAAATAATCGCCAACTATATCAAGGGCTTTCTGCCTGATATATATTCTCAAAGGCTCGCTTTCAGCAAAGCCTTCAGTTGCTTTATAGGTGATAAAAACTAATTTTGCTAATCGTTGTTTTTCCATATTATAAGAATGAAATAAATAATCTAAAAATTATACGCTAAAACGCGCATTTATCTATACTACGCAAACCAAACCTAAAAGTCAACATTAATCTACGCTTGCGTTATCCTCAACCAAAATTACCAAAAATCAAATGAAAAGGGACGCACGCTACAATAGCCGCAAATCCCTTTTTCTCTACCCTGAAAACTTATCAACCGAGAATGAGTCGCTTTTGTGGGCTCTTCTCTGTGGCTAGGTTCTTTCCCTCTACTTTCTGCCTTGTACACAGAGGGCAACTATCTCCTGGTAGTATTTTTATTTTCCCACATTTCCTACAAAGTTCCCTTTTTTCCATCTTCCGACCCATAGCAGTATCTCCTTTTTTAAACAACAAAACTATTAACTTCGGTGCTAGTACCCTTATACCAGCACTCCAAATAACAATTTCTATCATACTCCTTTTCCCCTAAAAGTCAACCACTTGTTATAGTTCAATAATATTCGATATAATATTCGATATCCGATATCGGATATAAAAATAAAATTATAATATTCGATATCGGATATCGAATATAAAAATAAAATATGCTATAATAAAATAAACATTTATGATTAATCCTCAATTTACTAACAACGAGATTTATCATCTCTACAACCGCGGAGTTGATAAACGAAAAATATTCATGGATACCTCCGACCCTTTCAGGTTCATCCATAATCTTTTCGAATTCAATGATCAAAATCCTGCAGTTTTCTTCCGTAGCTCAAACAACCGCAATAAAAAAGAGAAGTTCGATATCGGATATCGAACCATTGAAAAAACTCCTCACACACAACCGAGAAAACTACTGGTGGAGATTTTGGTTTGGTGTTTAATGCCAAATCATTATCATTTGCTTGTCAGACAATTAGTTGACGGAGGCATCTCTCTTTTTATAAAAAAATTAGGTATTGGCTACACAAACTCTTTTAATAAAAAATATGATAGAAGTGGAGTATTGTTTCAAGGAAAGTTTAAGGCCGTAAGATTAACGAGCGATGCACATTTTACTCACCTACCTTTCTATATCCATTTGAACCCCATAGATCTAATTGAACCAAACTGGAAACAAGAAGGCATAAAAGATTATAAAAAAGCAATTAAGTTTTTAGAAGCATATCGTTTTTCTAGCCATATGGATTGCATTGGCAAAAAGAACTTCCCCTCAGTAAGCCAACGAAAATGGTTGCTTGATGTTTTAGGCGGACAAGCAGAATACAAAAAACAATGTTACCAGTGGCTAAAATCAATGCAATCTATCAATGAAAAATCTGTTCCTGCAAACAAAGCTACTGCTAAAATAGAACAGATTGAAGAAAAAATGCAAATCCTTCAAAACCTTGCCATTGAAAAAATATAATTGAATTGAAAAGATATAAAAAATAAACTCCAAACTGTGGATAACTCTATATTCGATATATATTCGATATCCGATATCGAATATAGATATCGAATATATTTATGCACGGAGCTTAGCTCCGTGCATAACGATATAAAGAAAAAGTTCCCGTGAGAGAACTTGCGAATCAAGATTGATTACGAATCTCACGGGAACTTTTATTTATTCCCCCTAAAATGTAGTCCGCTGCTACTCTACAAATCACTGCCAAAAAAATATATAGAGGTAGCAGTATAAAATTATCTGTGGAACAAAACGCAATGGCCACAATAACTCCACAAATAACAAATACTACATTAAGCTTTAAAATCTTCCTTACTCTTTTCTTGTCCATTGTTCCACCTCCTAAAAAAGTGTATACTCAAGTTATACTGATACCGTAGCTATCTTATACCTTGATGTATATCCTATCAAATAAAAAAATAAGCCGTAGCAGGAATGGAAAGGTAAGCCAAAGTGTTATGCGCCTGCTACGGCAATATTGTAAAAATTATAGGTTGTAAAAGAGCTAAATAGGTTGCCAGGAAAGGCAGAGCAGTTGCGAAAGAGATTAATGGTGGGTGTACTCTGGGGATCCCAATCCTGGCAACAAAATGGCATCTGGCATTCCTTAGCATAGGAATGGATGATGAGTTTATACTAACAAATTATAAAAAATAATCAAGTGATGCACGGAGCTAAGCTCCGTACATCCTAAAAAAATATGAATAAAATAATAGGTTTAATAATTGCTTTAGTGATAGTGGTTATAATAGTTATAGCTGGTATCCTGTTTCTCTTCATCCCCACCAGCTCCGAAACCGGTAGTGTACCTTTGTTTGAAGGTCAAGAACCACCTACTTTGTTCGGCAAGGATGATTACCAGGTTGAAACCCGTGGGGATGGTACATATATAGTAGTGGAGAAAGTTGGCCTTACAGCTAAAGTACCAGAAGGATGGACTATAGAAAAACAAGAAACTCCTGACATAGAAACTAAATATTGGGTACGACTATCTTCTAGTGATGTTGTAATAAGTCATGAAGTTATTACAAATGGTTGTAGCATTAATCTTTCCGCTGGTATAGAAAAGATAAACAATCAAAACACACAAGATAGTATCACTCTACTTACCCAAAACTCTGCAAATTCTGAATACATTAAAGAAGGTTATGAGTTTGAAATAAAAAGCATGAATAATCATAGTGCCCTACTATGGCTATCACCTCAAAAAGAATTATTCGGTCAGTTTGCTGGAGCTGATATTCCTGTGGGTGATAATGTAATGATTGCCATTGATACTGCCTTTCCTCCTGGCTACCAAGAACAATGCCAACCAATCTGGCAAGAATTTCTAGATAACTTAGTTATTAAATAAACAAGATTAGAATCTAAATATGTTAAAATCCAGAAAAATAATCACAATATCATTGTGCGTGGTATTGTTTTTTATTACTCTTTATCCTTGTCTAGCTAAAGAACCTGCTTGGCCTTTAGAAAAAAACGAAATAGAAAACTTAATTGATATTATGAGAAAAGATCCCTTAACTAAAGCTAATCTAAATTTATACTACGAAGCAATCTATAACTCTCATTCTGATTATGCTAGGCAAACTGGAGCAGTAGTTTTAGTTAAGCAAGCTATTTTAAAAAAACAACTAGACTACTGGTTTAAAAGCGTACCTTACCAAATATCTAAAAACCTAATTAAAACTATTATTAAAATAGCTCCTATGATTATTGGTGGAGTTGATGTAGGAACACTTGTTAAAATGATTGAAAAACTAACAGTTGATCAAGCTACTGATTACGCTATGAATTGGTTCCTGCAAAATGAAATAAAAATAGGGGCAGGGATTGCTAAATATAGCTTTTATTCTTATCTTAAAAACCCTCAAGCCATTACTATTCCTCATTTAATTATTTTTAAACCATTTTATGGTGGAGGGGGTGAAATCATTGCTGAATTTTATTCTTTTGATCCTGTTGAGCCACCAAAAGGTACTGGACCAAATGCATTAGCAGGAAATATGGATAGCCCAAGAAGTGTGTCATGGCCTTGGGACATCTGGCTCATCAACGAAAAAAACCGTAACAACGACGGCTTACTAGAACCATTTATTGTTCGGATTAGGGGTGATGTTAAAAAGAATGAATTTGATAACTTTGTTTGGGATAAAACTTATGGTGAACCAACAGTAGAAGTGGAATTCAATAAACCAGTGCCCCAAATTAGCGCTAGCGATGTAGTTTGGCAAGGTGGTATTGCTATGAAACTTGATTTTATAAACCAAAAGATTATTCAACCAGTTAGTCAGACTTTAGGCGAGAAAATAACTGCTTTAGCAAAAAAAGTAAATGAGGCAGTAGAAATAGCCAGTGATGTAGTAAATAAAATCAGAAAAAAACTAGACAAAAGTGATGACACAGCACAAGTGGAGGACAGACCTCCACTAACTCAGCCAGCACTACCAACCTTACCAGTTGCTAGTGTCATTGACCAGCTACCTAAACTTGAGCAGGAGGGCGGGCCTCCCGCTGATTTAGAGGAGCTAATTGAACAATTTGATCAAGTTTCAGAACAAGCAGAAATGCTTTTAGTAGAAACCCAAGAATCTGCTCAAAAACCTACTGCACCTGTGGATAACTCTAATATTCGATATCCGATATCGAATATTGAGGTTGATTTTGTTTTAACTAGTATTGACTATAATTTTGATTATAATTTTCAGCAAGCAAAAAAGGTTGTTGCCAAAATAGAGCAACCAATAGAACAGCCAACTCCTCCACCCCCACAAACACCAGAACCGACCAACGCTTCTCAAACTAATCCACCAGTGATAAGAGGGATTCTTCCAGAACCAGAACCAATTGTTTTCTGTAATCAGCCAGAATATCCCAGCCCAAGCCAAAACCAAGTTATTTTTAATGAAATTGCTTGGATGGGCACAACAGAAAGCTCTGGCAACGAATGGATAGAATTGAAAAACATTTCTGGACAAGACATTAACATTAACAAGTGGCAAGTTATTGATAAAAAGAATCAAATTGAAATATCCTTACCTAGTATTAATCTACCAAGCAATGGTTTTGTTTTACTAGAAAGAACAGACAATACTTCTGTACCTAATATTCCTGCAGATACTATTTATACTGGAGCCCTTAATAACTCAAACGAAGCCCTTTACTTATTTAATAACTCCTGTGGATTACAGGACTATATCAATACAGGATCTAGTTGGGTTAAGGGCAACTCTACTAGCAAAAAAACTATGGAACGGACTAATGATTTAGCATGGCAAGATAGCCAAGAACCAAACGGTACTCCAAAACAAGCCAATAGTACCACTGGGGTAGAACCAGATCCTGAACCCGAGCCAGAACTCAATAATCAATTACCCGCTACTACCACTGATCCAGCCACTACTACTGACCCCGAACCAACTGATCCAGAGCCAGAAACTCCGCCAGAACCACCAATAAAACCAAAGCTTTTAATTACTGACCTACAAACCCAAACCAAAGAGTTTATTAAAATATTCAACCCAACCGATCAGCCAATTAGCACCAACTCCTTATTTTTAGTTTATTACTCTACTGGTAAAAATTGGGATGATCCTTCTAGGGTGTGGCTTTTACCAGAAAACAAACAAATGCCCAGCCAAGATTATTTTACTATTGGCATTTACAGTACAGCTAGCGAATTTGTTGATTGGCAAGTAAAAAGTAAACAAGAAGAGTTATACCAAGTTGGCCAACTTTCTAATATGGCAGGTGCTTTAGGTATCTTTTTCTGTGACCCAAACAACAAAACAATCTCTGAAGCCAAAACATGCAAGATTGATTTAGTTGGCTGGGGTGGTTCTACTATGAAAGAAGATAAATCTACCCTAGCTCCACCTAAGAATCAACCTTTAATAAGGCGAAAGAACCTAGTAGGAAACTATATTGATACTAATAATAACTATTTTGATTTTGAGCCAGTTAACCTTCAACCTCCGTCTGGAGGTAGTGGAACTGGAAGCGGGAGTAATCCAGCTACAACCACTACTCTAGCCACTTCTACCCCACCTATTCCAACCCCAGACCCAATCACTAATTTAACAGCTACTGCTTCTGCTACTCGTCATGCTATTACCCTGTTCTGGCAAGCCCCACCAAATGTTCAAAAGTATATTATTAAATATAATAACCAAACCATAGATTTACCTCCTACTGCAACCCAAAACCAATTCCAACTCCACACTGTTTATAACCTCACTCCACAAGAATACTCCTTTACTATTCAATACACTAATGCCAGTAGCACTGTTTCTGAAGTTTCTAATATTGCTAAAGCCACTCCCCTACCTAAATTCCAAGATAACAATGATGGCACAATTACTGATTTATACACTGGTTTAATGTGGCCTAAAAATGCCAGTAGTAGCTTAACTAATTATGGCCAGCCCCTAATTAGATACGAAGCATCAACCACAATTAGTGATTTTAATGCCACTACCAGCTTGGCAGGATACTCTGACTGGCACCTACCTAACTACAGAGAGTTAGCCAGCTTAATTGATTATAATAAAAACAGCCCAACTATTAGTGGACCATTTGAAAATATGCAAGCAAATAAATATTGGGCATCTAATAAGAAAAAAGTGAGCCAATGGGGACCCCCAGCTAGATACAAAGCTTGGTATGTAGATTTTGCCACTGGTGATGTACAAACAGAAAGCTATAATTATAACTCAAGCTCGGAATTATATATCCTACCTGTTAGAGGCACCAGCCAAGTAGTTTGCTCAGATAGATTACAACCAAATAATACCTCACTTTTGGAATACTGGACAGATCCATGCACGGGACAAATATGGAGCGATACCATCCCATCCTCTACTGGTGGACCTTGGCAATATACTATGACCACAGCAGATAATTATCAAGCTGGTGGGTTTGATAACTGGCGCTTGCCCACAGTAAGAGAATTAATAAACGTTGGTCATAGAATCTCCTCCGGTGGTCATAACACATTTTGGTCTTTAACCCCAAGCTATTTTGATCAAAACAAAACTTGGGCAGTTGGCTTAAAGGGATCTATAGCCCCTGGCGTAACCTATACTCATACACATAATATCAAACTCTTTTCTCGCTTCATCAGAGATGATTAACTTGCACGGAGCTAAGCTCCGTACATCCGCTGATATAAAAAAAGGCCGTATCTTCTTTATAAAACCTTGTTTATTATGGTTTTACAGCAAAGCATCTAGACGATGTAGCTTTAAAGAATACGGCATAAACTTCTGAGCTCAGAAAAAGGAGATGAAAAAACATCTAAGCTCTGTACTGATTTCAGCATAACACAAAGAAAAAACCTGTCAATCCCCTACTTCGCCATAGCGGGTGTTTTCTTATTCATCTTGGGAAAGGCTTGAGGTAAGTTAAATACCACCTCCCCTCCTTTATAATCCACAGTAATATGATTACCAGCCACAAGCTGACCAGATATAATTTGCATAGACAAGGGATCCAAAATTAATCTTTGAATTACTCGTTTAAGTGGCCGGGCGCCTAAATTAGCGTCAAATCCTTTTTCTACCAAGGCATCACACAGTTCTTTAGTACATCTAATTTTAATCTCTTTAGCAGTGCTAAGTCTTTTCTCTACCTTAGCTAATTCTAAATCAACTATTTTACGCAATTCTTTCTTACCTAAATAATTAAAAATCACTATTTCATCAATACGATTTAAAAACTCTGGCTTGAAAGCCTCCTTTAATACCTCATGGACTTTTGTCTTAAGGTTATCAGAACGTGATTTCTCTACTTCTACTTGAGATTCAAAACCAAGTGACTTCATTTCAGCGATATAGTCACTGCCTAGGTTAGAAGTCATAATAATAATGGTATTTTTAAAAGAAACCGCCCTGCCTTTAGCATCTGTTAACCTGCCATCTTCAAAAATCTGCAACAAGATATTAAATATCTCTGGGTTAGCCTTTTCTACTTCATCTAATAAGATAACACTATATGGTCTTTTTCTAATTTTCTCAGTTAATTGGCCACCTTCTTC
>CAYOFM010000031.1:0-8687 GCA_964403365.1 uncultured Candidatus Saccharibacteria bacterium
ACTCCATTATTTTTTACTTTTTTTAGGTTTTGCCTTACTTTCCCTTTTTAAACTTTGCTTAAATCCTTGTATTATTTTCACACTAGAGCTAGTGCCAACAATATGTGCTCCTGCCTCTAGCATCATTAAAACATCTTGATAGGTTTTAATTTTACCAGATGCCTTTATCAACAATCCCGAGGCTGCTACTTTCATAATCTCTAAATGCTTGGCTTTTTCTGACAATTCAGTATTATCTATTGGATCTTTTTCAGTAGCTGTTTTAACGCAAATAGCCCCAGCTTGCTTAACTAATTCTGATGCTTTTTTTATCTCTTCGTCTGTTAAATAACCAGAACCAATAATTACTTTAGTGGGTAATATACGGCAAATCTCCTTTAAATCCTCTAGTACATCATTAAAACGCTCATACTTAACATCAATAACATTAATCACTACATCTAACTCATCTGCTCCATCTTGTTTGGCTTTCTGGCACATCTCCACCCGCTTATAATGAGGGCTTTGACCCATAGGTGGATCAATTAAAACAATAGTTTTAATATTTGTTTTAGCTAAATAATTTGAAACAAAACTAATCCATTTAGGGTTTACATCCACTCCCCTAAAGCTATATCTTTTAGCTTCCTGGCAAGTTTTCCTAATATCTTTTTCCGTTGCCATCGGCCTAATATTAGTATGATCAATCATCCCTGCCAAATTTTGAGCTGTTAGTTTAAGCATACTGTTTTACTTGTTTAAAAACTTCTTCTACTGGTTTTTCACCATCTATAATTGCCCATTTAGCAAATGTCTGGTTTATAGCTAATTTCTTAAAAACATCTCTCAAATTTACTAAAAACTCACGGTCTCCCTCATGCCTATCTAAATTACCCTTTTCCTTAAATTTTCTTTCCATAGAAACATCCGCAGAAACATCTATATATATCACTAGGTCAGGCACTAATAAATCAAATTCTTTAGCAATTTTCAATGCTCTATCTAAATCAAATCCCTTTGAACATTGATAAGAAATAGTAGTGGTAAAATATCTATCAGCAATAACTACCTTGCCCTGTTCTAACCATGCTTTAATCTTCTCTTTGTCTTTTATAAAATCAGCAAAATAAAGTAAAAACTGCGTTTCCGGTGAAAAGTCATACTTTTTGTATAAAAAATCATGGATTAATTTTCCAATCCCGCCCTCATAATCAGGGTAGTGTATCATCTCAATTTGTTTCCCTTGGCTTTTAAAATCATTAATCAATAATTCTATTTGAGTTGACTTGCCAGAGCCATCCAAGCCGTCAAAAACAATAAATTTTCCTTGATAATTTTTCTTTTCCATACTTTATTTTAACACATTTTTATTGATTACCATATTTTTCCACCTCATCTTCTAAAATTTTAAGCTCAATGCCTGCCTCTTTTAATAATTTTACAGACAAAGCTTCTGAGTGATACCTTTTACGAGCCACCACTCTTTTTATACCTACCCGAGCTATTCTCTTAGCACAATAAAAGCAAGGAGTCATTTTACAATAGATAGTAGCTCCTTTCACTGCAATCCCATATTCTGCTGCTTGCAGTATGGCATTTTCTTCAGCATGGAGTGTCCTAATACAATGCATTGATCTATTACCATCTTTATCTATTACCTCATGCATCATATGCCCAACATCATCACAATGAGGTTGTCCAGGAGGTGAACCAACATAACCAGTAGCTATAATTCTTTTGTCTCTAACAATAAGAGAGCCACTTTTTCCTCTATCGCAAGTAGCCCTCTCGGCAACTGTATCAGCTATTTGCATAAAATACTCATCCCAAGGTAATCTTTTTTTCTTGTGCATATTTTTTATTTTAATTAATTTTTTATCTTGTTTGTAAAGAAAACCAAAATCTAATGCTATTTTGGCTTTTTGCAACTCTGTGCCTAAATAAACGGCATGTTCTATCACAGAAACAAAAGGTGAAATATCAACCATTAGTTTACTCACATTATCACCCTTAAAAACCTGCAAAACTTGCCCATCTATGGAGCAATGTTCAACTATTATCTTATCATTTTCTAGATAAATAACAAAATTGCCTCGTTCATCTCTGCAAGCCCGATGACAAGTTACTGTTTCGTGCCAATGGCTTTTAACTAAATCCTGAGCTGCTTGCCAGGAATCATCATAAATATGAGCTGAACCAGAAATTGTGGTTAAGTCCCCCATCTCACAATTACCAACCCCATCAACAATTAATTTTTGTAGATATAAAAAACCAAAAGCGTTTTGTGGCCAAGCATCAAACATATCATTAGAACGGATTAAAACTGTTAAAAACAATTTACCATTTCTTAATCGTGCTCTCACATGATTAACACATGGTGGACTTTTTGAATATAAATCCTTGCGCGAATCCCATAAATTGATAATAGCACTTCTTGTTCCTGGATCTTGTTTTAATTTATTAATTAATTCTTGAACCTGATCTATATTAAAATAGCTACGCATTCTTTGACCATAAGTATAATTTACACCAGTAAACCCTGTCCCAGTAAGTATCTTTGGTAAATACTCTTTTAACTCTGTTTTATTAAAAGTAAACCATGGAGGTAACACTATACTCTCTAAATCCTGCCCAGAAACAACAGCTACGAGATCTAAAAGTTCTTTCTGTTCATTTCCATATTGAGTTTTACTAACTACTCCAAATGTTGTAACTTCTTTTAAAATCCGCAACCAACATTCTGCAATGGTTTTACCACGAATAACGCGAGCTTCATTTTCTGATGGAAATACTGTAGTTTTCACTTCCTTTTTAGGAAAAATTCTTGGCTCTGCCCATGGGGATAATTTTGCTTGTAAATTGTTCTGTCTTACAAAATCAATAATTTTTTCTGGGTTAGAGATGTTGCGCAAGTCAAAAACCTTGACATTTTCTCTTAACTTTACAAGCGCCTCTTCTGGTATTTCTATATCAATCTCACCTTTAGTAATTCCTTTAATCATCCAATATTCTTTACCTTGTTCATTCTTCTCTTTTTGTATTCCATTATTAAAAAAGTCAATTAATCCTTGTCCACTCCCAGAACCATCTGTACCACAAACAACTAAATAATATATTTTAGGATTAGCTAAAAGGTTCCTGATTAAAAAATCAAGACCTCTTGTACTAGAATATAGATTACCAACAACAGAAAACATATCCGAAGTTATTGCTGAGGCAATCAATCTTCTTTGTGTCCAAAGCGTACAAATTGCCACAGAGCTATCTATGTCCCCTGTAATTAATAATTCTTTTTTATAAATAGGCCACTCCATTGCTTTCTAGTTTAGCAAAGTTTTCCCAAAATTACCAAACCAAAAAGCCCGTAAAACGGGCTTTTTAGTTTGTTCCTCCTCTTTTGTTTTGATTATTTTACTCAACAACCTCAATGCCCATATTTTTGGCAGTACCAGCTACAATTTTCACAGCTTGATCAAGATCACTAGTATTTAAGTCTTGCATCTTTTCTTTAGCTACATCTTCAAGTTGCTTCCTGGTAATTTTACCTACCTTTTTCTTGTTTGGCTCACCAGATCCTTTTTCTATACCAATTGCTTTTTTAATTAACTGTGAAGTTAATGGTGTTTTTAGCTCAAACTTAAAACTCCTATCTTCAAAAATAGTAACTACTGCTGGGATGGTAAAACCACTCTTATCTTTTGTGGCATCATTAAACTGGCTACAAAAGTCACCAATATTAATACCATGCTGAGCTAAAGCTGGTCCAATTGGTGGAGCTGGAGTAGCTTTACCAGCTACAATATGTAATTTAACGGTTGCAATTTTTTTTGCCATATATATTAAAGTTTCTTAACCTGCAGTGAATCTACTTCCACCGGGGTGTCCCTCCCAAAAATATTAACTAAAACCTTTAGCTTGCCTCGCTCAGGGTCAATAGCAGAAACCTTACCTTCAAAGTCTTTAAATGGACCATCATTAATTTTGACTAAACTACCCATTTCTACATCTATCTTATACTGTGGAGCTTCTACACCAATTCTTTGTTTTAAAATATCAACTTCTGTTTGGCTTACTGGAATAGGAGTAGTACCTGCACCAATAAAACCAGTTACTCTTGGAGTATTTCTAGCTACATACCAAGAATCATCCGTGACAATCATTTCTATAAAAACATAGCCTGGGTAAATTCTTTCCTCAATCACTTTACGTTTACCGTTTTTAATTTTAATCTTTTTCTCTTTAGGCACTAAAACACTGAAAATCTTGTCTTCCATTGCTAAGCTCTCTATTCTCTGTTTTAAATTACGAGAAACTGCTTCTTCTTCACCTGGGTAAGTATGCAAAACATACCAATTTCTACCTTGTTGTATTTTTTGTTTTGGCATAAATTTATTAAAAGCCTAAAATTACAGAACAAAAAGTTCTAAAAGCTTTAAAAAAATAAAGTCTAAAGCACCTAAAAAGGCTGCTACAACTAAAGAAATACTAATAACAATAGCAGTAAACTTCAGGGTTGCACTTCGACTCGGCCAATCAACCTTTTTTCCTTCAGTTATTACTTCTTTAAAAAAGTTCTTAATTTTACTCATAAAAATGTGTTTTTTAAAACCCCTTAAACAGGGGTAATGTAGTTTTATTTTGATTAAAAAATAAAACCCCAGAGCATTTTTTAACGGAAATCGAGGACGATTTCCTAAAATGCTCGCAAAAGACAATCAATTATCTTTTGCCCCCATACTACTCCCCTATCAGCTAAATGTCAAGGTTTTTTACCTTTTTAGCATGTACGGATATAAACTTTTTTCTAGGCATTACTTCTTTACCCATTAACGTATCAAATAAACGATCTGCCTCTTTACCATCACCTATAGTCACTCTTAAGAGAATCCTGTTCTCTGGGTTCATAGTAGTTTCCCATAATTCATCTGGATTCATTTCACCTAAACCCTTGTACCTTTGTACATTAATTCCCTTAGTTTCACTCTTACCCTTCTTCATATCCGCCAAAATCTCTTCTTTATCTGCATCTGTATAACCATACTCCATTCTCTTACCCGACTGTATTTTATAAAGTGGAGGTTGGGCAATATACAAATATCCTTTTTCAATAATTTCTTTAAAGTAACGATAAAACAAAGTTAAAAGTAATGTACGAATGTGAGCACCATCGACATCAGAATCAGCCATGAGCACAATACGATGATACCTTAATTTTTCTATGTCAAAATCTTGGCTAATGGCTGTGCCCATAGCAATAATTAAATTTTTAATCTCATCAGATGATAAAATTCTGTCTAATCTAGCTCTTTCTACATTCAAAATCTTACCACGTAACGGCAGTATCGCCTGGAACCTCCTATCCCTCGCCATTTTGCTACTATTATGAACAAATACCCCAGAAGCTAAGGCAAAATTATGAGTATCCTCAACCTCTAAATCATAAACATCTACTCTCTTGGTCATTCTTACTATCTTCTTAATTTTATGATTATAATTTTCAACCGCTTGCTGTAGCTTAAATTTGTTGTTATTAAAAAACCTTTGACAAACAGTTTGAAACATCAAAGCATTTTTATTACTTCTTTCTCTACGTAAACTATCGTATTGATCAGAATCAATATTACCAGATTCGTCAAATATTTCTTTCAATAACTTTAATGATTCATTAAGGTAAGTTTGATTATATGCCTCTTTTCTTTTAACTCTAAATTCTGGTGTCCATTGTTTTTTTGTTTCTTCACTTCTCCACTGTAAAAGATCTTTATCTTGCCATTGATCTTTAGCCATTTGAGAATACGTTTCTCTACGTTCTGGATTATTCTTAAAATGTTCTATTACTCTTTCAGCTTGCACTTTTTTATTGTCTTCATTAGACCAATACTTTTTTTGTTCTTGATTAAGTTGCTGATTGTTCTTTTTTCTATATTCTTCATTGTTTTTATAGAATTCTAAAAACTTTTTGCCCATAAATTCTTTATACTCTTCATTCTCCCATTGCTTTTTTGCTCTTTCACTCAACATTTTTTTCATCTCCGGAGTGGACATTATTATGCTCATTTTTTCTCGATACTCTTTTGTCTGCCTCGTCTTAATTGATTTTTTTATTACATCAGGTCGTTGCAACGTCCCCTCCATATATTTGTAGTGAGTGTCCATATGTTTTTCATAGGAAAGCCGTTGAATATTAGTTGGGTTATTATTAAGCTTGTTAAAATCAACATGATGTCGCTGTCCGCCTCCAGTAGTATCATAGACTTTATGCTTAAAATTATACATATCAGAAATCACATGAGTATACATCCAATTTTTAGCCTTCGGATCAAATAACATCTCATACCCGTCTAAAACACCTCTCTTCTTCTTTTCATTTTTAGAAAACTTTCTATACAATGGCATTAAAGAATCTGTCACAAAAAGATTTCGAGCTTCTTTATATTCACCATTTCTTAACATGAACTTATGGTCAGGTGTACAAATCAATTCATCCCCAGTGTCTAAAATTAATTTTATAACTTTAGCATTCTGTTTTGTCATTTTTGGATGTAAAATTGGTGCAACACCAATGTGTCCATTTTTACATATAGTGTAACAAAAATTTTGTTTTCCCCTTTGATTTTCTCTAACTAATTCTTCAAAAGTAATATTCCTCCCATCTACCAGAGCAATTTCTGTTTTTCCAAACCAACATCCTCCGGCTGAATCGCCTTCGACAAGGTAAAGTTCGGATTCTTCCGGGTTTTTAGAAGCACAATCAGCTAGCTTACCAGGTAAGCTTAAACCATCTAGTACTCCTTTTCTAAGTACAGTGGTTCTGGCTGCCTTAGCCGCCCTTCTAGCCCTAGCAGATAACAAACAACTTTCAATAATCGCTCGGCCATCATTAGGATTTTTCTCTAAAAACTCGCTAAAAGCTGCATTAAATACACTCTCTACCGCTGTTTTAGCCTCTGGGTTACCTAATTTTGCCTTAGTTTGTCCTTCAAACTGTGGATCTCTAATTTTCAAAGAAATGGTAGCTATCAAGCCCTCTCTAACATCATTACTAGTTAAGTTTTCATCTTTTTCTTTTAGAAAATTATTCTTTCTAGCATAATTATTTATAGTTCTAGTTAAGGCAGTTCTAAAACCAGTTAAATGGCTACCTCCTTCTCCAGTATAAATATTATTAGCAAAGCTTTCTTCAAAGAACTCCATTTCTTTAGAATATTGCAAAGCTACCTCTACTATTATGCCTTCTTTCTCTCCTTTAGTGTAAAAAGTAGTTTCGTTTTTTGGTTCATTATTGCCAAGCAAATACTTTACATAAGATTTAATACCACCCTCAAAATAAAAGGAATAACTAGAATGAGGTTTTTGCCTTTCATCTCTTATAGTAATTTTAACCCCAGGGGTTAAATAAGCCTGTTGACGAAGATGGTTAATAATTCTTTTTTTGTCAAAAACAGTTGTTTTAAAAATCTGTTCATCTGGCTCAAAAATAATAGTAGTGCCATGGCCACCAGGGCATTTCTTTTCTTGTTTTACTTTTGTTTTTACTTTACCCCTAGCGTATTCTTGAGCATATATAAAGCCATCACGCCTTACCTCGGCCCTAGTAAACTTACTTAAAGCACAAACTACAGAAACACCTACGCCATGCAGGCCACCAGAAACCTGATAAGCATCACTACCAAACTTACCACCAGCGTGCAAGGTGGTCATCACGGTTTCAAGGGCTGACTTACCAGTTTGTTTATGTGTTTCAACAGGAATACCCCTGCCATTATCAATACATTTTACTTTATTGTCAGCTAATAGAACTACTTCAATATGATCAGCATGGCCAGCCATCGCCTCGTCAAAGCTATTATGCAAACAAATAGGTGAAGCTCCTCCTACAAAATTCTCTCCATTTGGTACTGAAATATCATAAACCCAAGGATGGTCATATTTTATCTTCTCTATTTTTCTAACTTTTAAAATCCCTAGATTAGAAGTTAAAAATTTCAGTGCTTCACCCTTGAGGACAAGCTTTTTTTCTTCTAATAACGCTAAAACTTTACTTGACGATATACCCATTAGCCCATTATTCCTTTGGTTAGTTGTGGGATAATCAAAACACTCACCAACTACTTCATCAAATGGCAAACGGGTCATATAGGAAGCATTGGTATTCCAATAAAAGTCAATACGAGATGCACGTTGTTGTATCTTTAATGGATACTTTTTTATTCGTCCCTTATAATTAACTGTTATAAACCTATCTCCCTTACTTTCAGACATCTTACCAAAACTGTAACTCTTACCCATAGAAGAAAGTAAATAAGAGAGAGTGGTAGCTAAACTATTACTCTTACTAGCAAGAGAGAATTTACTTCTTTCATCTTTAGAAGGGACCGTGTTATTAACTAAATGTTTAATCCAAACTGGTGTTGGGTAACCATCTCCAGCCAAATAGCTAATCAAATAACGCTTCTTTAAGTTGTCTGATAAATTAAAGATTAAGTTTGGAACTGCTTTTTCGTCTCCTGATTTACCCACTTGAAGCACTTCCTGAAAAATTAAAGCCACTAAATGCGAGTCAATAGCTACTGTACGGGCAGTTTCATGAACATAATGTGGCTCTGTCTTATAATTAAATACATTCTTAATAAGGCTAATCAAATAGGTAGTTAATTCCTTTTCGTGAGCACCCAAACCAAAAACAATTCTGTTAGGAAGTTTTTTGT
>CAYOFM010000032.1:0-8487 GCA_964403365.1 uncultured Candidatus Saccharibacteria bacterium
CTAATTTAAAAGAAATACATCCTAAAGTGCATGGGTTCATCCAAGAAAAAGTTTTTGGTCCTGAGTCTGATATGGTTGATAAGTGGATGCGAGGGCAGTTAACCTCAAATCAAGTTAATCAATTTATTAGCGAGAGTATAGATATTAATTTTGAAGAATTAACAAAACTGTTTATTGAAAGCGTGAAAGCAATGTGCCTTGAGGGTGGGTTAATCAGTTTAGCGAAGGATCTTAAGGAAAAATCGTATAAGATTGCTTTGGTGACTAATAATATGGACGTTTTCAATAAGATAACGATAGGACATCATCAGTTGGACAAAGTATTTTCTGTTATTGTTAATTCTTTTGATCACGGCGCTATGAAGCATGAAGAAAACGGCAAGTTATTTGATATTGCAATGGCTCAACTAGGGAGCAGTGATTATAACAATGCTTTATTGATTGATGATTCAGCAAAAGCAAGAAATATGTTTGAGCAAAAAGGTGGCTCAACTTACGCTTACGAAAACTGTGCCGATTTTATAAAATGGGCTAACAAAAATTTATCATGCAAAAAGAAAGATTTAAAATAACACCTTCGGTGTATCTAATGTTAGTAAAGGGTAATAAGATTTTACTTTCTCGTAGATACAATACGGGGTACTTTGATAATTATTATAGCCTTCCTGCTGGGCACCTTGACGGAAATGAAACATTAAAGCAAGCCATGGTAAGAGAGACGAAAGAAGAAATAGGCATAGTTTTGGACCCAGTGGACTTAGAATTAGTCCACATAATGAATAGGAGGATACCAGATAATGAAAGAGTAGATTTCTTTTTTACAGCTAAAAAATGGCAAGGTGAACCAAAGATCATGGAACCTGACAAGTGTGATGATTTAAGTTGGTTTGAGTCTGATGATTTACCACAGGATATAATTCCATATATAAGGCAAGCAATTGATTCCTTGTTGAAAGGTGTAATTTATAGTGAACGAGAGGGGAGTGAAGATAATTAAAGAGTAAAAATATGGACGAATATGTAAAATTTCATGTGGGGGCAAATGTGTTCGTTGTTAGAGATAACAAGATTCTTTTGGGCGAGAGGAAGAATGCGTATGGGGCAGGGAGTTGGGGTTTACCAGGTGGGCATTTAGAGTATAAAGAAAATATGAAAGAGGTGGCTCGTAGAGAGTTAAAAGAAGAAACAGATTTAGAAGCAAATAGTTTTGAATTTGTTAACCTTATAAACGACACTCGGCAAGATGAACATTACTTACAAATAGGATTTTTAGCTAAGGGTGTAGATGAAAACATAGAGCCAAAATTAATGGAGCCTGATAAATGCAAAGAGTGGCAATGGTTTGATTTAAACAACTTACCAGCAAATATTTTTAAAGGACACGTTGAACAGATTAAAGCATTTAAAGAAAATAAGTATTTTGTAGATGGCAAAGAATAAAATTGAGTTTGGACTGAATATAAATAGGTTTTAGCGTTGTCTGTTTCATAGAGCAAAGGAGGACTGATACATCGCCTTTTGGGCGATTTTTTGGTATAGTAGGGGTATAAACTTAAATTAGTATTTATGCCTAAAATTACAATAATCATTGATGAAGCTGGTACCTTACCAGATCCAAAAGATAAAGTGGTTATTATGGCGGCAGTTGGTAGAGACGCTACTAAAGTTCTTTCAGATATATCTATAAAAGTAAGGCAAAAAATTCAATATCATAAAAAAGAAAAACAGATTTCAGAGATTAAATTTTATACATCAGGCGAAAGAACTAAAATATTCTATCTTCAAGAGATTTTGAAGAGAGATGTTAGTATTTTTGTTTTAGTAATTGAAAAGGATAAACAAAAAATTCAAGATAGTCCAGAAAATTTTGCTTTATTAGCTTTTCTTTTAGTAAAGGAGTGCTTATTATTATACAAAGAACAGGATATTGAAGAAATAATATTTGATAGACATTTTCACAGGGAAAAAGATTTAAAAGATTTTAATGATATTTTGTTGAAACTTTTGGGTGAGCGGTTTAGTATAAGACATTTAGACAGTAATGATAATCCAGAAGTAAACTCGGCAGATATGGTGGCTGGTAGTCTATTGTGGAAATACACGGGCAAAAATGATAAGTTCTATAAACTTATTAAAGACAGGATAATTAGCGAAAAGATATTGCATTGGAAAGAAGCAAGAAGGATATTTTTTCAAAGAAACAAAAAACCTCACGAACCGGCGTAAACGCCCATCCAGTGAGGATTTATGGTTTCAGTATAGCAAATTAAAGCATAATGTCAATAGCGGGGTAAAAGAAAGAGTTGACATAGATGGAGTTTGGGGGTAGGAATAAGGCAATGAAGTTATTATTTATAACACAAAAAGTTGATAAGGGGGATTCTAATTTGGGGTTTTTCCACTATTGGCTAGAGAAGTTCTCTAGTAAATTAGATCAATCTTATGTTGTTTGCCTAAACAAAGGAGAAAGCCAGTTGCCTAGCAATATGGAGGTTTTTTCTTTAGGAAAAGAAAGCGGTTTTGGGAAGATTAGGCAGTTTTTTCGTTTGCAAAAGTTTCTTTTTAAACATTTAAAGCAGGTAGATGGTGTGTTTTGCCATATGTGTCCAATTTATGCGATTTTTAGTTGGCCGTTGGTGACGATTTATAACAAGAAAATGGTTTTATGGTATTTGCATAAATCAGTTACTTTTAAACTAAAATTAGTCCAGAAACTGGTTGACAGTATCTTAACTGCTTCAGAAAAAAGTTGTAGATTGAAAAATAGGAAAAAGATTAAAATTGTTGGGCATGGTATTGATATTAATATATTTAAACCACTAAATATTAGCGAAGTAGGGGATAGTACTTTTAATATCTTATCTGCTGGGCGGGTTGCTCCAGTTAAAAACCTAGATATTTTAATCCAAGCAGTTGAAGTGCTAGTTAATCAAAAAAATATTAAGAATTTGAAAGTTAGTATTGTTGGCGCGCCAGTTGATAAGATTGAACAGGAATATGCTAAAAGGATAAAGAGTTTAGTTAAGGAAAAGGGATTAGACCAGTATATTCAGTTTGTTGGGGCAGTTGATTACAGCCAGATGCCTGATTATTACCAACAAGCTAATTTATTTATTAACTTAAGCCAAACAGGCAGTATTGATAAGGCAGTTTTAGAGGCTATGGCTTCTGGATCTTTAGTTCTTACTTCCAATGAAGCGTTTAATGAGATACTGAGTAAGGAATACCTATTTAATCAAACTAATACAGATGATTTAGCCAATAAGATTGTTGCTTTAATAAATAAGCCAAAAGATGATACATTACGGGAGATGGTTATTAAAGATCATAGTTTAGATAATTTAACTAGTAAAATTATTAAATGCTTTCAAGATTAAATAAAGAAATACTTAAAGGAAAAAGTTTAGGACGCTCATTGGTTAATGCACAAATTCTAGCAGAAAATATTAAGCTTACGGGAAGGGTGCTTGATTTAGGGAGTAGTAAACCATCTGGCTATTTGCGTTTTTTTAAGTTTGATAATGTTGAGTTTTTAAGATTAGATAAAGCCCAAGGAGCGGATTATAATATAGACTTTGAAAAGGATAGGTTACCTTTTGAAAAAGAGAGCGTTGATGCGGTTTTATGTTTTAATCTTTTTGAACATATTTATAACTATCAATTTTTAGCGCAAGAAATGTTTCAAGTTCTCAAATCTGGCGGAACAGTGATTGGTTCAGTTCCTTTTTTGATAAGAATACATCCTGATCCAAATGATTTTTTTAGATATACTCAACACGCCCTAGAAAACATTTTTCAAAAAGCTGGATTTAAAGAGGTTAATGTGAAACAAATTGGCTTTGGTCCTTTTACAGCCAACTATGCCCAGCTACAGCTTTTTTTGCCGAAAAAGCATATTGCTTTAAGGCCTTTACGTTTTTTGTTAGCCCATTCTTCAATGATTTTAGATAAGGGTATGATAAAATTAAAACCAATTTTTCAAGACAAATTTCCTTTGGAGTATTTTTTTATTTTAAAAAAGTGATATGCAAACTCTAGATCTTTTTAAAAAAGTTTCTGATTATTTTGTACAAAAAACAAGAGAAGATGGTTCTTTGATTTGCCCTAAGCATGGGGTTGAGCATACAGGAAAGAATGTTTATTCAGTAATAATTGATTTAGAGCTTTACAAAACAACTCAAGATGAGAAGTATTTTCAGCGCGCTAAAAGTAGAGTGCAAAGAACATGTTTACAACTTGGTCAGGATCCGGAATATGGTTATTGGATATTTTTCCCAGGCCGATTGGGCCGATGGAACATGGCTAATTCTATTATAGATGCTGGTGCTTGCGTGGATGCTTTGTCTTGTTTTTATTTAAATTATAGTAATAAGTTATCTTTAAAAGAAAAACAAGATATAGAGCAAGCAATTTTAAAAGTAGGGGACAGTTATTTAACAAAACATATAGTTGTTAAGCCAATCACTAACCAACGTTTATGGGGGGCTACAGGTTTAGCTAAAGCATACCAGATTTTTAAAAAGCCAGAATGGAGAGAGGCTTTGATAAACTCAGTTGAAAAGTCTTTTGAAGAAATGTTGCCTGATGGGGTTTTTCCATATAATCCAAACTGGCGAGGATCCAATGCCTCACAAGGCATAAATGATACCACCCCTTATTATCATTCCCGCTGTATTGCTTTTATCTACTATATTTTAGAAAGCATAGGAGAGCCATTAGATAAATATCAAGATAAGCTAGTTAAAGCTACTGATTTATTAGTGGCCATGTATCAGCCAGATGGTATTAAGAATATAAATTTAGAAGCCAAGCGATGGTACTGGAATTCAAGCTATGAAATTGCTAGCAATACTTTTGATATTTATGCCTTAGGCAAAAGCTATAATTTAACTAAAAATACAACTTATCTTTATTACAGCCAAAAAGCCCTTAATCAGATATTTAAGCATTTATTAAAAGATGGTGGTATTACTAGCCATTTAAAAGAGCCACAGCATAGTTTTCAGTGTAGGATTTTCTGGAATGCGCACTTAGCTTGGATGCTTCGGGGGATGAGGGGAGTATCTGCTTTGCCAGCGGGGAGCGGGGAGGAATTAAGGCATTTTCAAGATAGTGGTATTATTAAGTTTAAGAATCAGAATTATAGCTGTATTTTAAGGGTGAATAAAGAGCCGATCAGTTTAATGTGGGGACCAGCTATAGCAGGTGGTAGCTTATTATACTTTGGGACTAAAGAAAACAACTGGCGTGATACTTTATTGGCTAGAAAATGGGAAGATCAGGCACCTTTTAATTTTACAATTTATGTTAAAGAGAATTATTTTAAGAATTTAAAGAAAACGATTAGAGATAACAAAAGGGAAATAAAGAATAAGGTTTATCATAGCTTGGTTGAGTTAAAGTGTCTCCGAATACGAAGTTTTGTTTTTTTAAGCCTAAGGGTATTAAAAATGATTATATCTGCCTCCAAAGGAGTGTACACTTCCCAGTGGGCTACTAAAGCAGAGATTGTTAAACAAGATAATAGTATTGTTTTCAATGTTATCCCTACTAAAAGAGATGGCAAAAAACTGGTTGATGTTAAGCTAAAAAGAGAGTATACTTTTGGAGAACATGCACTTTCTTTGAAAGAAACATTGTTTGTTAACAATAAAAAAGTTAAGAAAGTAAGATATAATCAAGTTAGCAATCCAACAGAGCGTTTAGACACTTCCTATAAAATCATTTATGGAAAGAATTAAAAAATATGTTTATTATTCTTGATGAATCATATAATTTAAAAGACAGGACCAAACCACAATTTATTAGTATAAATGGCTTTAAGGTGGTTGCTGTTAAGCGTATTTGGAAAACTTGGAAGCAAACTCGCCGTCAATTTATTAGTAAAGCTAGAATTCATGCTACAGATAAAAGATTTGAAGCGTTACGAAAAAAGAGTGTTAGTTTGCTTTATAGCTCATCTGATGTTGTTGTTTTAACAGCATTTCAGGATATTAAGAAAATACCATCTAGTAAAGAGAGCCCATATTACAAAAAAGATAAACTTATTTTTAATAGAGTTTATGAGGATTTACTGAAAAAGCTTTTAGATAGATTAAGCTTGCAAGAATATAAAAAAGTAGTCATCATTATTGATAGCAGAAAACATAAGAGTGGTTTTTTAGGAAAAAGGCAATTTAGAGAAAGTGTTCTGGAGTATTTAGAACAGTATTACCCGAACACCGTTTTTCGTTTTGATATCGTGCCATCAAGTTCAAATATTTTAATTGAGATAGCTGATTTTATTTCTAATAGTTTTTACAAAAAGTACATAGGTCAAAAAATGGAAATTTTAGATAAATTAAAGGGTAAAACTATTCAAACCAAAAACCCCCTTCAATAGGGGGTAGATGCCTTGCAGGATTAATTTTAGGGTCAAAAAGATACTCCTGAAAGAGTGCTCTCGCCTAAGCTTTACCTGGAGGACTTACTCATACCCAAATTATAGCAAACTATTGACTATTGTCAAGCTTAATCCCACTAAGCACTTAGATACTTCCTATAAAATCATTTATGGAACTTAAACAAGCAATTTATAACAGAAGAAGTATACGGATTTTTCAAGATAGGGAAGTGGAACCAGAAAAAATTCGTCAAATAGTTAATGCAGCCCAATGGGCCCCTTCTGCTTGTAATAAGCAGGGCTGGCGTTTTATTGCTGTTTCTAACCAAGAAATAAAAGATAACATAGTACATATGGCCAGCGCTAACCGTTTGATTGGCAAAGCGCCTTTAGCTATTTTTGTTCTATATGAAAGGCATATAACAGAAAGTAAACAAAGCCATATCCAAAGTGCTTCAGCAGGTATCCAAAATTTATTACTTATGGCCCACAGTTTAGGATTAGGGGCAACTTGGCTAACTGGCATTGGCGGATTAGATGCTATTGCAAAAGAGCTAAAGGTTCCAGATACTTATCAGATAATTGCTTGCGTAATCGTTGGTTATCCAAAAGAACAACCATTACCCCCTAAAAGAAAAAACATTGAAGAAATACTTTGTTTTAATAGTTTTAATTTTGCAGATAACCCATACCCTTTTACTTATAATGTTAAGGAGTGGCCAATTAAGCAGATAATTAAGTTTAGACAAGATGCCTTAAGGGCTGTTAGCCCAACAGAGAATCGTTTTTCTTTTGGTAAGCCCAGTGAAACAAAAAAAGAAGTTAGTTTTGTTACCAAACACATTTTAGAAAATGAAAAGGTTTTAGAGATAATGCCTTTTGCTGGTAGCCATACTGTGGCAATGCTAAAAAATAAAAAGCTCCAAGATCTACATATCTTTGAGTTATCACAACAACCAATTGAGTTTGTAGAGAAAAAACTAGCTCATAATCAAATTAATTTACCGATTAATGCTTGCTATGGCAAACCAGAAGCTTTGCCCTATCAAGATAATTATTTTGATACAATAGTTGTTTTTCAGAAATTAGAAATGTTGCCAGACCTAAGAATAATCAAAGAGCTAGCTAGAATATTAAAGCCAGAAGGGAAATTACTTATATCCTTTAAAAATATGTTTGGACTTTACGGGCTTTATTACTGGTACAAGTTTAGATTGTTTAATAAAGATCCGATTTGGAACTATGGTCCTTTTGTGCCTTTTAATTATTTTAAAATTAAAAAAATACTTAAAAACAATTTTATCATTAAAAAGGAAATAGGCATTACACCTTTAATTTTTATCGGGAAAACAATCAGACACCCCTTGTCTTTTCTCGGTAGATTGGTTATGTTTAAAGCAACAAAAAGATGAAAATAACATACGTTGATAATTCAAGGATGCCGACGGAAAAGGCGCATGGGGTGCACATTAGCCAGATGTGCCAGTTTTTTGCTGATACAAAAGATGTAGAAGTAGAGTTAGTTTTGCCCAAACGGTTTAATAAGATTAAACAAAATACTTTTGAATATTATATGGTTAGAAGTAATTTTAAGGTAAAGAAGCTACTTTGTTTGGATTTGATCAGATATTTAGGACATTTCGGTAGCTTTATTTGCAGAGCTACTTTTTCTCTTTCTCTGTTTTTTTACTTATTATTTAAAAAAACAGATGTTTTTTACATTAGAAACAAGTTTTTTCTTTGGCTCATTGCTTTAGGTAAGCCAGTTGTTTTTGAATCCCACACTTTTCCTAAAAGATATTGGCTTTATAGTTTTTTAATAAAAAGAGCAAAAGGTGTTGTGGTTATTACTAAAAAGTTAAAAGAGCAGTTTATAGAGAAGGGGATAGCAGAAAGTAAGATTTTAGTAGCTCCTGATGGCGTTGATTTGGCTAAGTTTGATATTAGCCAAAGTCAAGAAGAGTGCCGTAAGAAGTTAGATTTACCCCAAGACAAAAAAATAGTGCTTTACACAGGGCATCTTTATGCGTGGAAAGGGGTTGATGCTTTGCTACAAGCAGCTAAACTTTTGCCCGATGCTTTATTTATCTTTGTGGGTGGAACAG
>CAYOFM010000033.1:0-8104 GCA_964403365.1 uncultured Candidatus Saccharibacteria bacterium
CTGTTAAATAAAAAAGATATTTTAAAAATAGCTAAGTGGCTTAAAGGGACCAAAAAGTATCGCTTGCAACAGTTTAAAAAAGAAAACCTATTATCTCCTGAGTTTACCACCCTTGAGCCCCTCCCTCAAAATCAACTAGTCAGCATCCGCCAAGCCGTAGCCCCATTTTTTGATGAATGTGATTTGACATAACGTTTTATTTTCATTAGTGTTAGGTGTATAATATACATATGAAATATAAAAACACTCTAAAAAAAGGTTCTGTGCGCTGTATCATCTTTAAAGAAGCTGGTATTTGGTATGGAGTAGCTTTAGAATTTAATATGGTTGAACAAGGTCAAGACCCATTAGCAGTAATGGCTTCTTTAAATCAGGCCATAGCAGGCTATGTAGAAACAGCTCGTAAGTATAAAATGAGACTTTTTGCCTTAAATCAAAAACCAGATAAAGAATATGAAGATCTTTGGAATAATTTAACAGAACACAAAAAAATACCGATAGAAAAACAAGTGTATCAATTCGGATACCATACTGGTGCTTTTAATCCAGCAATGGTTGCTTGTTAAATTTATGCCTAATAAATTATTCAATTGGACGTTTACAGATGTGGAAAAGTTTTTAAGAAAGAATAATTTTAAACTCAGGCATGTTAAAGGAAGTCACTATTATTACACTGATTCTAAAGTGCATATCGTCCAAGTACCGTTTCATGGCAACAAGGCACTAAAACCAAAAACTATGAAAGGTATTATTTTACAATCTGGTATCTCTCAAAAGATTTGGCGTGGAATACAAAAAAACGCGTAAGCAATATGACACCATCTAAAGTTTTGCTGTATCTTATGCTCTCATTTATTGGGGGTATTTTTATTGCCTCGTTTTTTGCTGTGCCAAGGATAATTCTGTACGAATTATTATTCCTAGCTATTCTCTATGGCTTGGTGTTTATAAAAAACAAAAGAGTGGTAGTTTTTGGGTTTTGTTTGCTATTTCTATTTTTAGGATTATGGCGAGGTGGTGGAATTATAGAGCCAAGCATCAATAGCTATTCTCAAGAACAAGGTAATTTTCTGTTTTTAAAAGATAAACTACAAAACACTATTGATAAAAGCTTATCTCCCCCGCAATCAGGTATTCTTTCAGCAATTCTCTTGGGTAATAAACAAGAACTAAGCAAAGAGTTTAAAGAAAAGCTAAATATTGCTGGCATCCGCCACATTACTGCCATCAGCGGAATGCATATTGTCATCTTGAGCTCTATTTTGCTTTCTCTTGGTATTGGTTTGGGTCTTTACCGTGGACAAGCTTTCTACTTCGCTACGAGCTTTTTATGGCTTTTCATTTTAATGGTTGGTTTTCAGCCCTCAGCCATCAGGGCTGGTATTATGGGTAGCGTGTTTTTATTAGCTGAAAAACTCGGTAGACAAAAAACAGCTGACCGAACCTTATTCTTAACGGCTGGAGTAATGCTAGCTATTAACCCATCTTTACTCCGTTACAGTATTGGTTTTCAATTATCATTCTTAGCCACCCTCGGCATTATCTACCTCATGGCACCCATCCACTCCATTCTAAATAAAATCATGGAAGGAGTTCAACTCCTTCCGCAAAGCGTTATTGGATTATTAAGTATGTCTTTTGCCGCTCAAATTTTTGTCTTGCCTGTTTTAGTTTATCATTTTGGTCAATTTTCAATAATTAGCCCATTAACTAATCTGTTAGTTGTTCCATTACTCCCATTTTTAATGGGGGCTGGCTTCTTGTTCATCATTCTCGGTTCTATCTGGTGGCCACTGGGTTTTATATTTCTCTTTCCTGTATGGCTAATGCTTACCTATATCACTAAACTCACAAAACTATTCGCTGGATTATCGTTCTCTGCCCTTAACTTCCAAATCCACTGGCTCTGGCTACCCATCATCTACGGGATACTCACAATAATCATCTGGCGTATAAAAAGAAGGCAGAAGTTGAAACTATTGCCATAACATAGTACACTAAGGGTATGAGGCGAGAAAACATTTTAAAAGACTTTCCTATTTATCAAGTTCCTCTTAATCACTCTAAATATCCAGAAGAATTAAAGAAATTAGCAGATGCTCCGTCTGTTCTTTACTTTAGAGGAACCTTGCCAAGCTGGACACAAGAGAATCTATTTGCTATGGTTGGCACTCGGCGTTCTAGTGACTATGGCAGAGAAATAGCCTACTCATTTTCTAAAGAATTATCGCAAGCTGGGTTAATAATCGTCTCAGGTATGGCAAGAGGGATTGATACTTTTAGCCATAAAGGCGCTCTAGTAGCTAATGCTAGAACAATTGCTGTGTTGGGCACAGGGCTAGATGAAAAAACAATTTACCCCCAAGAAAACGTATCACTAGCTAGAAAAATCTTACAAAAACAAGGTTGTCTATTATCAGAGTATCCACCAACTTACCCAGGCAGTAAATACACTTTCCCTCACAGAAACAGAATAATCTCTGCCTTATCACTAGGCACTTTAGTGGTTGAAGCCAAGTATAAATCGGGCTCTTTAATCACTGCTAGGCACGCTAAAAAACAAAATAAAAAGATATTTACTATTCCGGGTAGTATATATTCTCTAAACTCACAAGGTCCACATTTATTATTAAAACAAGGAGCTATTTTAACTGGAAAGCCAATTGATATTTTAAAAGAATTAGACCTATCCCCTACTCAAATAAAGCCCTTAGGGCAAGTAAGTGGAGTAAACGCTGAACAACAAATAATTTTACAAATATTAGCACAAGGCAGTTTACATATTGAAAAAATAATTGATCAAACAAAACTCTCTCCGCAAAAAGTTTCTAGCTTAATCAGCTTAATGGAGATTCAAGGCACTATTAAAAACCTTGGCTCTAACACATTTATTATCAACCATTAATTATGAAATTAATTATTGTAGAAAGCCCCACAAAATCTAAAACTATTAGTAAGTTTTTGGGTAAAGAATACATAATTGCATCATCTTATGGGCATATTAGGGATTTACCTAAAAGCGAGCTTGGCGTTGATACAAAAAAAGACTTTCAACCTAAATATATTATCCCTACCAAGGCCCGAAAGAAAGTTAACGAACTAAAAAAATTAGCTAAAAAAGCTGATGAGGTTATCTTAGCCTCAGATGAGGATAGAGAAGGAGAGGCTATTGCTTGGCACTTAGCCTATGCTCTTGATTTAAAAAAACCAAAAAGGATTGTTTTCCATGAGATCACTAAAACTGCTATTTTAAGCGCCTTGAAGACCCCTAGGGACATTGATATGGCTCAAGTAGATGCTCAGCAGGCTAGAAGGGTTTTAGACCGTTTAGTGGGGTATAAGTTATCACCATTTTTATGGAAAAAACTAATTCGTGGGCTTTCTGCTGGAAGAGTACAATCAGTAGCTGTCCGTTTAATCTGTGAACGAGAGGCTGAAATAAAAAGTTTTAAACCAGATGAATACTGGAGCGTTATAGCTGATTTATCAAAGCAAAAATCAACTGGTATTTTTCAGGCTCAATTAATAAAAGAGGACAGTAAAAAGATAGATAAGCTAGGTATCAAAGATAAAAAACAAGCTCAAGATATTTTAAAAAAACTAAAAGATGCGGAGTATAAAATCATTAGCTTAGAAAAAAAACAAGCTAAAAAATATGCCTCTCCCCCATTTACCACTAGTACTCTTCAACAAACAGCTGCTGGCCGTTTACATTTAAGTGCTAAACGAACAATGTTTTTAGCTCAAAAGCTTTATGAACGCGGTTTGATTACTTATCACAGAACAGATTCTTTCAACCTTTCTGCGTCTAGTAAAGACTCTGCGAAAAAGTATATTAAGGGCAACTTTGGCAGTACCTATTCTAACCCTACTAATTACAAAACTAAGTCTAAGGGAGCCCAACAAGCTCACGAAGCTATCCGGCCAACTGATCCAAACAAAGCCCCAGATAAAGTAAAAGATAAATTATATGAACTTATCTGGCAAAGGTTTATGGCCTCCCAAATGACCCCAGCTGTTTTTAATGCAGTAGCTATTGATATTTCAGCAAACAAATACACTTTTAGATCTAATGGACAAACTTTAAAGTTTGATGGCTTTTTAAAGGTATACCCAATAAAAGTTTTAGAAAACCAACTACCAGAGTTAGCTAAGGATGAAACATTAGATTTAAAAAAGCTCTTGCCAGAACAACACTTTACCAAGCCACCAGCCAGATATTCAGAAGCTAGCTTGATTAAAAAACTAGAAAAAGAAGGTATAGGCAGACCCTCTACTTATGCCCCTATTTTAGACACCATCCAAACCAGAAACTACGCTCAAAAAAACGAGCAAAAAAAGTTTGAACCTACCAAAATTGGTGGTATGGTAAATGATATGCTGGTAGAACACTTCCCTAGTATTGTAGATATTCAATTTACTGCTAAAATGGAACAAGAGCTAGATGAAATAGCTGAGGGTAAAGATACTTATGTTAAAACAATAAAAGATTTCTATATGCCATTTGAAAAACTTTTAAAAGAAAAGGAAGAAAAAGTAGTTAAAAAAGATTTAACTGAAAAAACAGATAAAATATGTTCGGAGTGTGGTGGGGAAATGATTATTAGAATGGGCCGTTTTGGTAAATTCTTAGCTTGCAGTAAATTCCCTAAGTGCAAACACACTGAACCACTAAAAAGCACATCGTTAGGCATTAAATGCCCTAAGTGTGGCAAAGGAGATATCACAGAAAAAAGGACAAAAAAAAGAAAGATATTTTATGGCTGTAATAATTGGCCAAAATGTGATTTTGCCCTATGGGATAAACCGAATGGTGACCTTTGCCCAAAATGTAATTCTCTTTTAGTAGAAAAAAATAAATCACAAATTAAATGCTCTAGTAAAGAGTGCAAATATGTTGGAGATAATACAACAAATAAAACAGGGGTTTAATAACACCACAGAGATAGACAAGGCTATAGAGATTCTAAAAACAAACCTCGCTAACAGCGAGTTGTTTTTTGATCACTCGCTTAGAACCGCCCTACTCCTAAAAAATATGGGGGCAGATGAAGAAACTATTGCTTTAGGTATCTTGCATCATTTGCCGGAAAGTACGCCAGACAAAGTAATGGCTGAGAATATTAAAAAGTTAAGACAATTAAGAGACCTTTGCACCCCCAAAAAGGCACCTAAGATAAAGCCACTTAAAAAATGGCAAAAACTTGTTTTAAGCCAAGAAGCAGAAAATACTAGAAAGATGTTTTTTGCCATTACTCAAGATATTAAACCTATTTTTGCCTTTTTAGCGGGCAGGCTGGATGAAATGCAGAATGCGATTACTAGCTTTGATAAAGAAAAACAATTAACCAAAAGCATAGTGGCTCTTGAGATTTTATCGCCTTTGGCTTACAGTATGGGAATGTCAGGAGCTAAAGGCCAGTTTGAAGATATTGCTTTTCCTTATGTTTACCCTAAAGAGTACAAATGGCTTTTAGAACATGTCAAAGAAAAGTATGTACAAAGCCAAGCACATATTGATCAAATCAAGCCAGAGATAGAAAATATACTTAAACAGGAAGGTATTAAACCAATCAGCGTTCATGCTAGAGCAAAACGATATTTTTCCTTATACCAAAAACTTTTAAGGCATGAAATGGACATAGACAACATATACGACATTGTTGCTTTAAGAATCATTGTGCCTGATGTTTCTGCTTGTTATAAAACACTGGGGATTATCCATAAAAAATGGCAACCAATTTACGGCAGGATTAAAGACTATATTAGTGCACCTAAACCAAATGGCTACCGCTCTTTGCATACCACTGTAAAATGTCCCGAGTGCCATACTAATATGGAAGTACAGATTAAAACACCCACTATGAACTACGAGGCAGAGTTTGGTATAGCTTCACACTTTAGTTATAAAACAACTAATAACTCATTAAGCCAAACCCAATACTATTGGGTTAATCAACTAAGAAAATGGCATGAAGAAACAAAAGATCCAAAGATTATTACCAAACATCTACAAACAGAGCTATTTCCCAATAGAATCTTTGCGGTTACTCCGAAAAATGAAGTAATGGATTTGCCTAAAGGCTCTACTCCAATAGACTTTGCTTATGCCATACATACTGATGTTGGTAAGCACTGCCAGGCTGCTAAAATAAATGGTAAAATGGTTTCTTTAAAAAAGAAGTTAGAAACTGGAGATATTGTAGAAATTATTACTGATAAACGCAAAGTGCCCTCATCTGATTGGTTAAGATTTGTTAAAACCAATAAAGCGAGAGTAAAGATAAGAAGCTTTTTAGAAAAAGCTTATGGTATTTCTTTAGCTACCCCTGGTAGGGTGATAAAAGAAAAAGCTACAGCTATTGGTAAAATTTTACCTAGCCTGCCAAAAAGAAGGAAAAAGGTAGCCTCCCAAGTTTTAGTAGGTGGAGAATCAGGTATTGCTATAAAAATGGCTGGCTGTTGCAAACCAAAAACAGGTGATAAGATTACTGCTTTCGTCACTAAAGGAGAAGGTGCTTCTGTACATAAAACAAGTTGTAAAAATCTAGCTGATTTAGAAAAAGAACAACCCCAAAGGATTGTTGAGGCTTCTTGGACAAAAGAATAGCTTTGTGCTATATTATGATTATTAAGCCGCGGTGGTGGAATTGGTATACACGTACGATTCAAAATCGTATGAGCTTGTCTCATGTGGGTTCGACTCCCACCCGCGGCACAACTAAAACTGGAAGGAGTTGAACTCCTTCCAGTTTTTTTAGTTTAAATGGTTTTTTAAAAGTTTTACAGTTAGGAGGGCTGAGGCAATGCCGAGGGCAATGCCAGCTAGTATATCACTGGGCCAGTGTAAGCCAGCAATAACACGACTGGTAACTATTAAAAAACTGGCGACAAGAAATAAAATACCAATTTTTTTATTAAATAATAAAAATACAATAGAGAGGGCAAAGAAAAAACTGGTATGGAGTGATGGAAAGCTATTACCAGCTGTATGACTAACAAGAGGAATAATATCCTGTATTATAAACGGCCGTGGGTGGATATAGAACAAACGAATGATAGTAGTAATTGCCCCAGCTACAAGAGCAGCAGTTAAAGCTTTAGCGATCATTTCTAAATACTTGTTATGGTCTTTTAATAAAAGTAAAAACAAAATACCTAGTAGTATAAAAGGTAAATAATGAGCTAAAAAAATAACTAACACATCAAACCAAAAATAGTTTAAAGTAAAGCTGTTTATCTGTGAGAACAATAAAGTATTAAAAGGCATATTATTTAAAATCTGGGCAATCATTTAAAAACTTATCGCACTTTGGTATATCTTCTGGGTTACCAAAATCCATCCAATGATCTTTTATTCTCTTAATTTTCACCTTTTTGTCTTGGGCTAATAAAGTAATGGCATCTGTTAACTCATACTCCCCTCTTGGCGATAGCTTTATCTCTGGTATTTTATCAAATACCTCGTTGGTAAATTTATACAAGCCAGTGTTAACTAAATCACCCACAAACTCTTGTGGCTTTTCAATAATTTTGTTTAATAATCCGTTGTCAGAGATGAGCACACCATATTTTTCAGGATGTTCTTTTTCTATCCTGCCTGCTACATAGCAATAATCATCATCTATATTCATAGACTTTAAATCATTAACTGAAAATAGATTATCACCATAAACTGCTAAAAAGTCTTCATCACCAACTAAATCTTTGACGCATTTTATTGGGCAAAGAGTACCATACTCTTTTTCTTTAGGACCTAAAATATCAAACTGATTAACTACTGTTGCTTTAAAGCTATATTCATCTAAAAACTCTTGCATTAAATCAGCCCTAAAGCCAACTACTAAAATAATCTCGCTATAGCCTGCTTTTTGTAAGTTTTCTAGTAAATAAGCTAAAAACGGTTTCTCTTGAACCGTGATTAAATGTTTTGATTTGTCTTTGGTTAAATGTTTCATCCGCGTACCTTGACCAGCCGCAGCAATTACTACTTTTTTTATCATAGGTTAAATAACAAAATTTATTAGTTTGTTTTGAACGAAAATAACTTTTTTGATTTGTTTATTCTCTAATTTAATTATTTCTTTTTCTTAAGTTGAATACT
>CAYOFM010000034.1:0-8095 GCA_964403365.1 uncultured Candidatus Saccharibacteria bacterium
ATTACACTACTGTCATATAAAAAACCTTTATCTTGAAGTAGCTTTAACCCCTCTTCATCAATAATGTGTGATGGAGCACGGAAACCAACAGGTATTTTATTAAACACTTGGTTATAGATACTTAAAAACTTGTCTGTATCCTGTTCTCTTTCTTGTTTGGTTAGTTTATTCCAAAATGTATGGCTATAACTATGCCCAACAATTTCAAAACCTTGATTAGCTAATTCTTTAAACTTATCGGGATACTTTTCTAAAACTTTGCCAGTGGTAAAAAGAGTGGCTTTAACACCCACTCTTTTAAATACACTTAGTATTTGATCAAAACTTTCAATCCCCTCAAACTCTTGCCCGCCAAAATCTGGTTCAACATCCACAGAAACAAAACAAACTTTTTCTTCCATAGATTTATTTTTTCTTATACTCAATAATCTTTTCTATACTTTGTTTTAAATCCATTTTTGGCTCATAGCCAATCAGCTCTTTCACTTTTTCTAAAGATGGCACGCGCCTTTTAAAATCTTCAAAACCTCCTTCTGGATAGGCATCTTCATAAAGTACTTGAGTAATCTCTGAATCACTAGCTGTCCATTCTTTTATCTTTTGGGCTAACTCATTCATACTTATCTCATTGTCACTGCCAATATTAACTACCTGTCCTTCTGCTTCTTTACTTTCCATTAACTTAACTAAAGCACCAATAACATCACTCACATCAGTAAAGCATCTTGATTGCTCGCCATGACTAGGACCGCCATCTCCATATACTGTAATATCTTTTCCTTGTAAAGCACTCTCTACAAAAAACGGAACCACCATACCATAAGTACCAGTTTGCCGTGGGCCTATCACATTAAATAATCTTACCACTACCACAGGCAACTTTTTCTCTCGCCAATAGGCTAATGCTAAAAACTCATCTACTGCTTTGCTAAAAGCATACACCCACCTATCGTTATAAACACTGCCGTATGTTCTATCAGCATCCTCTTTAAAAGGCATATTATCGCCTTTACCACATACCTCTGAGGTAGAAGCAACTAAAGTTTTAATATTATGTTTATGGGCTTCTTGTAAAACAATCTCTGTTCCTTTTATATTAGTCAACAAAGAATGAAGTGGTTTGCCTAAAATCATTTTCACGCCAACAGCGGCCGCTAAATGATAAATCTGATCCATACCGTTTACCATCTTAGCTACTAATTCTTCATCTAAAACAGAACCTTTTTCAAAATGAAAATTAGAGTTGTCTTGTAAATGTTTAATATTATCCAAAGAGCCAGTAGATAAATCATCTAAAACAAAAATCTCGTTACCTTGTTCTAGTAACTTCTCTGCTAAGTGTGAACCCACAAATCCGGCCCCACCAGTTAAAAATATTTTTGACATAAATCTTTAAGTTCGATATCGGATATCGAATATCGAATCTAAGTTCGATATCGGATATCGAATATCGAACTTTTTTATTATTAAGTACGGGGTCCGACCCCGTACTTTTTTATTTATTACGAGTTACTAACTTTTTCAAACCATTCTTTAGTTCTTTTAACTCCCTCTTCAAAACTTACCTTCGGCTCCCAACCAAGTAATTCTTTAGCTTTATCAATGTTTGATTTACTATGCAAGGCATCACCAGCTCTAACTGGTAAATACTCTTTTTTCCCACCAATTAATTCTGCTAAATAATTGACAGAATATGATTTTTCATTACCAACATTAATTACTTCTCCCCCTTTTAACTTATCGCTTTCCATTGCTTTAATGTTAGCACTAACAGTATCATCAATGTATGAGAATCCTCTGGTTTGCTCACCATCGCCAAAAATGGTTAATGGCTTGCCTTGTTTGTTTAATTTCAAAAACTTACCAATTACCAAACTGTAATCAGAATTAAAGTCAATTCTTGGTCCAAAAACATTGAAATATCGTAAAGTAACAATTGGAATGTTATAGATCTTGGTAAATAACTGGGCAAACTTTTCTCCAGTTAACTTTTGCAAGGCATAAGGGCTAAGAGGGTTTGTAGGCATATCTTCAGTTAAGGCAACCTCACTAGAACCACCATAAACAGAGGAAGATGAGGCAAAAATAACTCGTTTTACGCCTGCTTCAGCTGATGCTTTAAATACATTAACACTACCTAAAACATTTACTTTAGTGGTTAAACCTGGGTTTTCCATAGAAAACGGTACTCGTGGAATAGCAGCTAAATGGAAAACATAATCAACACCATCAAACAATGGTCTAATTTTGTCAAAATCACAAATATCCTCCTCGTAAAAGGTGGCTTTTGAATTTACGTTCTCTTTTTTTCCATTATAAAGGTTGTCGATTACAATAACCTCGTGCCCTTGTTCTATTAATTTGTCTGTTAGGTGAGAGCCAATAAACCCCGCTCCACCAGCCGTGATTATCTTTGCCATATTTAGTCACGTTTAGAAAACTTTTCTGGGTCTTCAATGCCTTGTTCTTCCATTAATTTATTATTCAATTCTTCAGTGGTTTTAAACAATTTCATATCCACGCCTTGCTTATCTGCGAATTGTATCATCGCCCTGATATCTTTGATCAAACATTTCCCCCCATACCCACGATAGCCTTTATGAACTACTGTTAAGTGGCTTGGACCAATTCTTTTATCAGCTGCTGCTGCTTCCATTATTCTGTTATAATCCAAATCTAGTTTCTCTGTTAGGTTATACATTTGATTGGCAAAAGTAACTTTAACTGCAAACCAGTTATTGCCATAATATTTAACAAACTCTGCTTCAGTAGCAGGCATAATTGCTTCATAAGGGGCTAAAGGTAAAAGTAACATCACATCTTTAGCTACATTATAGCTTTCTTTAGTTACCCCTAAAATTTGCCTATCTGGATAAGCCATATCTTGATCTGCAGTTACTTCTGTTAAAAACTCAGGATTAAATAAAAACTTATGTTGAGGATACTTTTCCTGAAACATCTCGGTAGTTCCAGGCACCACAGTAGACTTTAACACAACTATTTTACTGCCTGTAAGTTTATCACAAACATCTTCATTGTAAGATAAATCAAAACCCTTACCGTCTTTTAAGTACGGAGTAGGAACACAAACAAAAACAACATCTGCTTGGTTTAATTCTTCAAGCGAACCTAAGTTTTTACCTGGGTCGTAGAGTAATGGCTTGATACCTTTTTTCTCAAAGTATCCCTTAATGGCAGAACCAACCATACCCACACCCGCCACAGCGATTCTTAAATCTTTTATTTTTTTGTCTATCATATTTATTATGTTCCTCCTTTATGATTTATACGCTTTTTATCGTCTTTTTATACTACTATACTACCCCAAATCCCCAAAAAAATCAATGTATTTAATAAAAAGCCCCAAGTTCGATAAGATATCGAATTTGAGGCGAAACATAGAAAAGACTCAAACCAGCTCATTATTCCCTCCCCACTTGTTTAATAACTTTCCCATGTTTGTACTTGCTAGAGCCAAGATGGGAGACTGATATGACAACAGCAATAATAAAAAACCAAAAAATGTTCATTTTTCAATCCTCCATAAAAGTTAAAGAACTCTTGAAATCTACCTAATACTAGGCTATACTACAACAAAAGTATGCAAGAAGTCAAGCAAAAAATACTATTTATTATTACGCAATCTGAAATGGGCGGAGCCCAGAGGTTTGTTTTAGATATGGCCACTTCACTGAGTAAAGATAAGTATGATGTTACTATATCAGCCGGTGGTGATGGCGAGATGTTTAATAAACTAGCAAGTATTAAAAACCATAGATTGAAACACTTAAAACGTTCACCCGGGTTAATAAAGGCAATGCTTGCTATTTCTGAAATACGCAAGCTGATCAAACAAGAAAAGCCAGATGTGCTATTCTTATGTTCTACTATGGCTGGTATTCTGGGTTCTATTGCTGGCAAAAAACGAGTAAATAAAATCATTTATAGGATTGGTGGCTGGGCTTTTAATGATCCAAGACCAAAATGGCAAAAAAAGTTAATTATATTCCTAGAGAAAATAACAGCTGGGTATAAACAAAAGATTATTGTTAATTCTGAGTTTGATTTGCAAAGCGCTCTTTCTCATAAAGTTGCCCCTGTGGATAAACTAATCAAAATCTATAATGGCATTGATCCAAGTGAGATTGAGTTTTTATCTAAAGAACAAGCTCGCCAAGAATTGGGTTTAGAGGCAACTAAACCTATTGTTGGTGCAATTGCCAACTTCTATAAAACAAAAGGCTTAGAGTACCTTATAACCGCCATACACAAGCTTAACGAGGGCTGCCCTCGTCAGAGCTTGACGAGGGCTGCCCTTGTCATTATCGGTGATGGTAAAGAAAGGCAAAACCTAGAAAACTTAATTAAAAAACATAATTTAGAGAATAAAGTAAAACTATTAGGTCAAAAACCAAATGCTAGAAAGTATTTAAAAGCTTTTGATGTGTTTGTTCTACCATCTTTAAAAGAAGGCTTTCCATGGGTTGTTTTGGAAGCAATGGCTGCAAGAGTGCCAATTATCGCCACTAGTGTAGGTGCAGTACCAGAGATAATTGAAAACAACCAATCTGGCTTTGTTATCTCACCAAAAAACAGCGAACTTTTATCTAAAAAAATTCAGGACTTGCTCTCAAGTCCTGAAATGCGAAACTCTTTCACCCAAAACGCATACTCGCGCTTATCCCTGTTCTCCAAACAGCAAATGATAGAGCAAACTAAAAAACAGCTTCAATAAGCTGTTTTTTAGTCGCCATATAATTCATTAAGTTTTTTGCGGGTGGTACTACCGACAAAGCCGTTGCCGGTGGTGAGGTTCCATGGGGCTAGGATTTCTGTTTGGTATTTGTTTTGAAATCTGATTACAGCTGCTGTGGTTAGTTTACCAAAATAGCCTGTAACTAATGCTTCTGGATAGATAGCTGGATCTTGGGCTAACCAAGTTTGTAACAACGTTACTTGCTCTCCCCTATCGCCTTGTGCTAGGTTGTTAGCTAATGCTCCAGTCACAGGTGTATCTGTTTCTCCTGTTAAAATTAATCTCAACCGTGCTTTAAGGGCATCTAATTGTTTTTCTAAAAACGATATTTTTTGAGTTAAAACTTGCACTTCTTCTGTTTGGCTTTCTCCATCTACTTGGGCATTATTCTCACTTGAAACAGACCAGAAAAATGGATAGGTTTTTTCGTTTTTGCCAAAGCCACTCATTTTATCTTGTATAGATGGAGCGATAATAACAGAAACAATGTCTTCACCAAAGTTTTCTAAAACTATTCTGCCACTTTGAAAACTATTAAGTTCTAAAAAGTTAACTTGTTTTTCTCCATTTTTGTATTCTAAAATATATGGTACTTTAAAATCCACATCTGGATAACCAGCAAATTCTAATCTTAAATCCCTACCCCCACCAATCACCTTATACCACTGGCCTTGCCAATCTGTAACCTCTTGGGTTTGGGCTAAAACACTTTCTGAAGAAAATGGTAGAAAGCTAATCTTAGGGATTACTTTTAAGTTAATCAAATTAGAATTTTTAAAGCAATATAGTTCTGACTCTTGGCAGTTATTTAAAGCCACAGCAATAGTAAAATCAGTAAAAACATCGCTAAAAGTTTGGCTAAAACCATTATTAAGCAATGCTTCGTTAATGGAGGCAATGCCAGTTTTTTCCGATGCTAAAGAATTAGTTAAAATACCTACCCCATAATTCTCTACTAAATACATAGTGAATAAATTTAATACTCCATAATCAGCATCTTTTTTTCGCCATTCTGTTAAAGAATCTGTAGGGGCAACTAAAAATGTTTGAACTCGCTTTCTTAGATTACTATTTTGATAATTAGCATCGTAGCCTAATAAGGTTGGGGTATAATCAGCTCTGGCTTCGTTAAGCCAAGTTTCTTCTGCTTTAGCCAGCCTTTTTTCTTTTTGATTGAAGGTTATAAGGTGCATAAACTCATGGGCTAGATAACTTTTAGCTAAATCGGTAATTAAAAAGTTAGAATTAAGATAAATTAACTCTCGCTCGTTGGAAAAAATATTCTGAAGCCGAGAGTACTCATCAGCTGTATTAGTATAACCACCAGTACCTTCTTTCATAGGATGAAATAAGACAGTGATATGTTTATCATTATCAATGCCCGGCGTCCATTCACTACCAAAGGTAGCTGTTAGTTGTGGATAAATTACATTTTCAAATTCATATCCTAAATCCTGGAGCGCGCTTTTTATTTTAGATTGACCTGTAAAATCTAAAGAATTCCACCAAGTATTATCAAGGTAGAGATATAGTGTTGGAGTAATTCTAACTAAAGTAGCAGTTAGTTGTGCCCTGTCTGTTAAATCGTAAGTAGGATCAATAAAAAAACTAGTCTGCTGATTACCAGAGTCGGCAGAAACAAAAAAAGGCACGAATAACAATCCTAATCCTAAAACAATTGTTGATAACTTACTAAACCTCATAAACCAAGTTGGGCTGTAATTAGCTCTATAAGTTGGCTAATTAAGGCAACTATTTGTTGCTGAATAAGTTCTATTTGAGCTTTAAGTATAGCTACTGGATCCTGGGCAGGCTCTTCGGGATCTGGTTCTGGGTCAGGTGTTGGACTAGGAGTAGGTTCGGGATCTGGCTCTGGTTCTGGTTCTGGTTCTGGAAAATCTACCGTAACAGTTACTATTCTATCGGAAATACCTTCTCCATAATTTGTATCAGCTGATTTAGTTTTTAAAACATATGTCCCTTCTTCAATGTCTTGCCATTGATATTCCCATGCTTGTTCTGCTGTGCCAATACTTGAACCTAAACTAATATCATACCAAGTAATATCATCAGGGGTATCTGCTAAAGCAATACCTAGCTTTAGCCAAGCGATATTAGAACCACCTTGATCTTTTACTAAGCCTTTAATTGTGTAACTATTATTTACAATAACCTCGTTATTCAATGGAGTACTAACAACCGCTTTAGGAACCAACTCATCAACTACAAAAACACGGACCGACTGGCTTAAAAGATTAACTACCGCATCATCTGTTGGACCGTTATTACCAGAAGCTAAAAACACTCCTAAATCTCCAAGATCATATTGCTCACTTTGATTATCATTTCTAAAACCAGATATTCTCATTTTAAAAAACCTGCTACTTGTTGGCCCAGTGCTAGTTTCAGCAGAAACAAAAACTCTCAACCCTTGTGTTGGCACCTCAACATTTAAATTATCTGCAAGCCAATAAGATCCATCACTATAGAAAGTAAACTCGCCTAATTTATTATCGACACCCATTCCATTAAAACCTTGCTCGTCATTATCACTCCATAAAATAAACTTTCTAACATCATAATAATCCTTGATTGTTCCAGAGCTTTGAATAGTTAGCGCTTGTAGAATATCATCTTGCCCTACATTGCCACTAGGCAAGACAACATCTAAAACCAACTTATCAAATTCTTGCTTATAAACAAACTGGTACGGAGCACCATAATTGGTTACCTCGCTAGCAGTAAAAGCAAGTGCCATGCTAGGCAAAAACAATAACGATAAAATTGTCAATATCTTTTTAATCATCACTTCCATTGTATCATAAAATAATAAAAAAGAAAAAAGTCCAGCAAAACAAAACCGCCCCCGAAGGGGGCGGTTAAGTTATCCTCTAAACACCAAGCGTGGCATTTAAACAGATATCGTTTCTAGTAATTCAGAGTTGTCTGAACTGGGAAGTTTAGAGTTCTAGCTCTAACTGCAGGCATAATACCATCATCCCAGTTAAGGTCAGTAGCTGCATTAATACTTATTCCTAAGCTTTTAGCAGCAGTAGCACCAGTAGTATCTCCTTTTACTACAAAGGTTTTGGTAGTACCAGCTGAAATGGCCTCTTCAAGAGTATTAGCAGCAGCTGTAGAATAAATGTAAGCTGGGCCTACACTATCCTTATCGTCTGTATCTTCAATATACTCGTTGTAATGGATGCTGACATTAACCACACTGTCAAAGTGAATAGCAGTTAAAGTAGTAGTGGCTACAGTAAGAGTGGCGCTTGTAGTAGCTGCACCTGCATCGCCTGAAGCTCTATCACCGGAACCAGTAGTCTTGACAGTATC
>CAYOFM010000035.1:0-7910 GCA_964403365.1 uncultured Candidatus Saccharibacteria bacterium
TAAAATGCCCGTCAAAGACAATCAATTGTCTTTGACCCATTGAGCTACCCCGGAATTGTATTAAATTGTGTGTTCCACGTAAAATACGTGGTAACTGTATTTCCGTGGTTGCCTGGCCATTTTTTAACGGAAACCGAGGACGGTTTCCTAAAATGCCCGTCAAAGACAATCAATTGTCTTTGACCCATTGAGCTACCCCGGAAAATGTATTAACTGTATTAAAAACACGCTAGTACAATGGTATACTAACGTATTTTTGAGAAAAATTCAAGATTTGGGTGAGTTGAAGCTAATAATCTTTCAGTTTTTTAAGGCCTTCGAGGCGACGGATGCGTTCTAGGGCTTTGGCCTGGATTTGACGAATACGTTCACGGGTAACACTAAACTCTTTACCCACCTCTTCTAAGGTGTGGGTTACTCCGTCTCCTAGACCAAACCTCATTTCTAAAATTCTTCGTTCTCTAGGGGTAAGATCCCTAGAGATTTCAGCTAATCTTTCTTGTAATAAATTTCTAGCTGCTAAGATTGATGGCGATGGTGTGTTATCGTCTTTAATAAATTCAGCTAAAGTGCTGTCTTTTTCATCATCCCCTACTGGAGTTTCTAATGATACTGATTTTTGTTTAATCTTCCTTAACTGGTGCACTTTGCTGACTTCAAGCCCCATCTCAGAAGCAATTTCCTCTGGTAAAGGTGGTCTGCCTAAGTTTTGTAATAATCTTTTTCTAACTTTTTCATACTTACTAATAGTTTCTACCATATGCACCGGAATACGAATAGTTCGTGATTGGTCTGCTAAGGCTCTAGTAATAGCTTGTCTAATCCACCAAGTAGCATAAGTAGAGAACTTATAACCCTTGCGCCAATTAAACTTTTCTACGGCTCTAAATAGCCCTAGATTACCTTCTTGGATTAAATCAAGCAAGGTTAGGTTTGGTGAACGGCCAATATATTTTTTAGCAATTGATACGACTAAACGCAAATTAGCTTGAGCTAATTGTTTCTTAGCATCATCATCTCCTTTTTCAATCTTTTTAGCTAAATCTTTTTCTTGCTTAGCAGTAATCATGGATAAACTACCAATTTCCTTTAAATACATCTGAATAGAATCAATTTTAGAGGGCCCTGCTTTTTGTTTTACTTTTTTATCTTTCTCCACATCTAACAATCCCTTTCTTTCAATTATTTTAATATCCCCCTCTGCTAAATCATCTAAAAATTTATTCAAGCCTGAAATGTCTCTCTCAAATTCCGGGAATTTATGGAAAACCTCGTTCAAAGTCAAAAAACCTCTAGCTCTAGCTTTGTGAAAAATCTCTTTGACCCTCTCTTCTGTAAATACTTTCACGTTTTTTCGCCGTGTTTGTTTTTGAGCAGGCCTAGTAACAGGTTTCTTATTGCTTTTTTTCTTAACTACCTTTTTAACCTGTTTCTTCTTTACAACAACTTTTTTACTCTTCTTGTTTTTGGCTTGTTTTTTGATTTGAGGCATGGGGATTACTAGCTTGGGCTAGTTGGTTAAATTGATTCATTAAACTTTTTAGCTCTTCTTCATCTTTTTGCTCTTCAGCTATAGAAATAGCTTTAGCTAAAAGATTTAATTGATTCTTATCTCTTAAATATTTTAATTGATTAAGACAAAGTTTCACTTCAGTGGTTACATCTTGTTCTGTAATCTTTTCTGATTCAAATAAACAGTTAGTTAATAGCTCCTCTGCTTCTTTATTCTCTAGTTTAATATCACGAGCTTGTTTGTTTTCTTTTAAATTGGCAAAAATAGTTTTTATCTCTGGGGAAAAATCATTAATTAACTCGCTGGTAACCAGTTGCACAGTTGCAGGTTGTTTTAAAACTAAAGACAGGACTCTTTCTTCTAAAAGCTGGTACCTTGGCTTTGCTTCCCTACTATTATATACACTGACTGGATTATTTTGAACATTGGGGATATTTTGATTAGTATTTTGAACTACTACTCTTCTTAATTCTTCTAAAATAGAGGTCTCGGAAACTTTTAATAAATTAGATAACTTTTGTACCCAATGAGATTGTAAAATCTTGTTTGGTATTTTTTTAATAAATGGCAGTAAAAAGTTAGCGATTTGTTTTTTACCTTGCGGTGTAGATTGATCAAACTTACTAGTAGCGTTGATAAAATAGAAGTCCATTATTTCTTTAGCATTTTCTATAGCTTCTTGCCATTTTACGGAATCTTCTAAAATAATATCTGCTGGATCTTTTTCTGCTTCCATAGCAATTACCTTAACTTCAAAATCTTGTGACCGGGCCAACTCTATCCCCCGCTGGGTGGCTAAGCCACCAGCTGAATCCATATCAAAGGCAGTTAATAGGTTTGGAGTGTATCTTTTGATAATACTTAATTGATGAGGCGTTAAGGCTGTACCGCTAGAAGAAACTGTATTGGTAAAACCAGCTTGATGGGAAAGGATTACATCAGTATATCCTTCAGTTAAAATACAGTAGTCATTTCTTCTTACTTCTATTTTACCAAAATTTAAGCCATAAAGAACTTTGCTTTTATCATATAGCAAAGTATTGGGTGTATTTAAATACTTAGCTGTATTCTCATCATTGCCAAACACCCTACCGCCAAAACCAATTATCTGAGATGATAAGTCAAACACTGGAAAGATAATTCTACCTCTGAATCTATCATAGGGCACATTAGCTTTCTCTGATTTCACAGCTAAGCCTGCTTCTACCACCTCTTCTCTATTATACCCTTTACTGACTAAAAAGTCAGATAAAGTTCGCCAAGCATCTGGTGCATAACCTAATCTAAACTGTTTAATAGTTTCTGGTTTAATACCTCTTTGTATTAAATATTGTTTTGCTTTCTGACCAGCTATACTAGCTTCTAGTTGTTTATCGTAAAACTTGGTAGCAATCTCGCATATCTCATAAAGCCGTTGCCTTTTTGTTGAAAGCTCTGGACGAAATGATTTAAGTTCTACCCCAGCTCTTTTAGCGAGCATACGCAAAGCATCTCCAAACTCAATACCCTCTATTTTTTGGACAAATTCAAACACATCCCCACCCGCACTACACCCAAAACATTTAAATGATTGCCGAGCTGGTGAAACAAAAAAAGATGGCTTTTTCTCGCTATGAAAAGGACAAGGCGCACGCAAGTTAATGCCTGTTTTCTCTAGCTTGATATAGCCAGAAACAACCTCTACAATATCCAATTTCTCTTTAACTTGTTGAATAGCTAAATCACTCATAATTTACTATATTAACAGTCTTATCCTAACACAGCCCTAACCCAAAAACAAGAAAAAAACTTGACATTCGGGCTTGAAAAAGGGTAAGATAAGGGTAATAATAATAGGCTTGTTATAAGTCTAGATTGAAGCCCCACTTAAAACGTTCAGGGGTTCTGGTTTTGTTGAAGACCAGAATTGTATTTTATACACACACTTATTTATGAAAATATTATTTTTATACGATTTTCCTTTATGGGGCTCAGGTTCTGGTACATGGCTTCGTGATACGACCAAAGAACTAGTTAGAATGGGGTATAAGATAGGTATTATCGCTCCTGAAGAGCGTAGGTTTATGGAAGATAAAATCAAGCAATACAGGGTGCATATTGATCCAGCTAAAATCCCAGTATTTGTTGGTCATCCAGAATTAAAAGGAGCTAAACGTTACTCTGAGTTATCTTCTAGGGAAATAACTGAAGTATATAAATCATTTTTAGATACTACTATTGAAGCAATCTCTAACTTTGAACCTGATCTTATTCATGTTCATCATCTGTCTCTTATTAGTTGGATTGCTAGATATACTAAAGCTCTTAAAAATGTAAAATACATTATCACTAGCCATGGTAGTGATCTTTATGATATTCTAGATGACAAAAGATACCTACCCTTAACAGCTGATGCCGTAGAGCACTCTAGAGTAATCACTGCTAATAGTGGCCACACTAGAAGCCACCTTTTAAAAACTTTTGGCAAGCAATATTCTAAAAAAATAGAAATAATTGCTGGGGGAATTGATATTAGTCGCTTCCCTGCTAAGCTAGACACCTCGTCAACTGATAAAAAGTTTAAATTAAAAAATAAAAAGGTAGTATTATTTACTGGCAGGTTAATTTCTCACAAAGGAGTAAAGTATTTGATTATGGCTGCCAAGGATATTGAAGCAGAGATTTTAGTTGTAGGCGAGGGACCAGAAAGAAGTTATTTAGAAAGTTTAATTGCTCAAAAAGGAATAAAAAATGTACATTTAATTGGCTACCTTTCTGGACAAGAATTAATTAATCTATATTATCGAGCAGATGTATTTGTTGCCCCTTCTGTTTGGGATGAACCATTGGGCTTAACTATTTTAGAAGCTATGGCTGCTAAAACTCCAGTAATTGCTACCAGAAAAGGTGGCATTCCCCTATTGGTTAAACATAACCACAACGGCTTGTTTGTTAAAGCTAGAAATGCTCAAAAAATTGCTGAGGCCTGCAATAAATTGCTAAACAATGATGAACTAAGAACTAAAATGGGCGAAGCAGCTAGAGAAACAGTTGAAAAAAGCTTTACTTGGAAAAAGATTGCTGTAAAATTTGACCGGCTTTATAAAAAATATGGCAATGGTAATGGCAAGCACCACAAAAATGGTAAAAGCCAGAAAAACGGCAAAACTACCAGAAAAACTAAACCCAAGCAAACCAAACCTAAGCAAACCAAAAAACCAAGCAAAAAAAAATAGTTCACGCCAAATAACCAACAAAATTCTTCAAGTAAAAACAACACTTCACACTGCTGTTTTTTGTTTTAGGAAATGTATGATAAAATAGAATATATGAAAAAGGAAAAAGAAAGCTCTAAAAAATTAAAGATATTGATTGTGGGACCGATTAAAAGGCGGGTGGCGAGTAGGGTAACTGCGGCTAGGCCGAGGTTAGTTTTTGATATAGCTAAAGGATTAGTGAAACGAGGGCATCAGGTCTCTCTCCTAGGTACTGGGGATAGCAAAATAAGAGGGGTAAAGATTATTCCAGTAATCCCCCGCCAGTTTGTTGATATGCCTGCTTTTGAAAATGAATTTACAGCCCGCACCGCTTTCTTAACCAAGCAAGCCAAAATACTAGAAAACATTGGTAATGATTATGATATTATTCATAACCATACTAGACCAGAGTTTTTTTGTTTGTTTGCTGGAGAAAGGTTAAAAACTCCAATTCTAACTACTATGCACGCTGTTTTTGACAAAGAAACCGATGAAACAATTGCTTTGTTTAAAAAACACCATATTATTAATATCTCTAAAGCAGTAGCCAGGTCTGCTAAAAAAACAAAGGTGTATAAAGTGGTGTATAATGGAATAGATACTAGTTTGTACAAATTCCAAGCTAAGAAGGGTGACTACTTATTATGGCTGGGCAGGTTAGGCAGGGCTAAGGATAAAAAAGGAAAGTTTATTGATGCTAAAGGAATAAAATGGGCTATTAAATTAGCCCGGGCTACTAACTCTAAATTAAAACTAGCTGGTAATGTAGAGGATATAGAATTCTACAACAAAGATGTTAAGCCTTATTTAAGCAAAAACATAAAATGGGTGGGGCCTGTAACAAGCGAACAACCTTTAACCAAAAAACAGGTGGCTAAGCTAATGGGCGGAGCTAAAGCATTTTTAATGACTATAAACTGGGAAGAACCATTTGGTTTAGTGATGGCAGAAGCTATGAGTACTGGCACTCCTGTGATTGGTTTTGATAGGGGTAGTGTCAAAGAATTAGTTTTTAATGGTAAAACTGGTTTTGTAGTTAATCCAAAGCATGGTTTAAATGGTTTAAAAAAAGCTTTGGCAAAAATTGATAGCATTAAGCCAGAAGACTGTAGAAAATATACTGAAAACAACTTTAGCCAAAAAACAATGATTGATAATTATGAAAAAACATATTTAGCATTATGCCAAAAAACAAAAAAATAGCTATTATGGGTCCAGTAGGTATTTCTATCCCCCCAAAAAAACAAGGGGGTATTGAATGGGTGGTTTATCACTTAACCAAAGGTTTAACCAAACGAGGGTATAAGGTAATCTTGTTTGCTCCTAAAAATGCTAAAACTACTGCTGAGCTAGTGCCAATCAGCAATGGACCAATGCATGATTTAAAAATCCCTGAGAAAAGTGAAATCTCTCGTAAATTAAGGGTAGAGCTTTCTATGTTAAGCAATATGCGAACCGAGGTTTTAAAACGTAAAAAAGATTTTGATATTATATTCAATCACACAGTTAACGGAGGGATATTTGCTGATTTAGAACAAGCTACCGGAGTGCCTGTTTTCCACATCACTCACCTACCTCTTTATGATAGCTTGGCTGAAGTTTATCACAAGAACAAAGCGAGGCTGGTGACTATTTCAGATAGCCAAAGAAAGCCTTTTTCCAAACTTCGTTACTCATCTACTATATATAATGGCATTGAACCGGAAAAGTTTCCTTTTAGTGCTAAATCAAAAAACTATTTTATCTTTGCTGGCAAAATGATCCCCTCTAAAAACCCACTTGGGGCAATTCAAGCTGCTCAGAAAACTGGTAATAAATTATTATTAGCTGGAAAAATAAGTGATAAAAAGTATTTTGAAAAATTAAAGCCAAGGTTTAATAAAGATATTAAATACTTAGGCGAAATTCCTTTTAAAAAACTACTTCAACTATACTCTCAAGCTAAAGCACTTTTAGTGCCTATTGAATGGGAAGAGCCATTTGGTTTAGTGATGGTAGAAGCTATGGCTACTGGCACCCCAGTCATTGCCTATAACAGGGGTAGTGTCTCAGAAATAGTCAAAAACAATCAAAATGGCTTTATAGTCAAAGATTTAAAAGGGATGATGAAAGCTATGGCTAAAATAGATCAAATAAATAGAAAACAATGCAGAGAGTATGTGTTTGATAACTTTTCCATAGAGAAAATGGTAGATGGTTATGAAAAACTATATTTAAAACATTAATAAATTATGTACTCACTTTACCCAAACATTACAACAAAAATCAATCAGCTCATTCAAAAGTTACAATTAAGTGAGCTTAGCCAAGATCAGCAAACGGCAAAACAGAAACGTCTAAGATTTTATAGAACATTTGCCAAGAATAAAAATAAAGAAAAAGTTTTTCTAAAAACTTTGTTTGCCAAAGAAAGTAAAATTAAGGCAAGGTTTTTAAATGAAATAAATTTTTATAAAATAATCAGCCAAAATCCATCACTACCAATTAGTAAATTTTGTCCTCAGGTTTTAAGTTACTCCTTAAATGATAAACTCCCTTACATTATGTATAAATTTCTGCCTGGCTCAAGTAAGCAAAGTGAGGATACATTGTCCCCCCAAAACATTAAACAAATTATTAATTTACTTAAGGCATTGCATAGTACCCCTGTAGAATTATTTCAGTTTATCTATAAAAAAGAACCTCTTTTTGATTATCGTTGCGGTGTATATCAAAAAAGAATCAATAATTTAATGGAACACTCTTCTTTAACCAAAAACACTAATATCAAAATCAATAATTTTATTCATTCGAATCAAAAATTATGCTATAATGTAAACAACGTGCTTTCACATGGTGATTTTTCAGAAGCTAATATGATTTTCCTTAAAAAACAAGTCAAGATTATTGACTGGGAGCATGTTTATCTAAGAAACCCTTTTTATGACCTAGCAGATTTTTGGTTAAAAAGAAAAGAATCGCCTAAAGAACAAAAGGGTCTTATTCGTGAGTTTAACAGTCAGGGACAACAAGAAAATTGGCAAATTCTTTTTAATTTTGCCTTGGTTGAAATCACTTTAAAGAATATTGTTTTCTTTGATAAAGTAATTGACCGCCTAAAAAAAGAGGGGGTAGCAACTCAATCATCAATTAAAAGAAAGGAACTAGAAAAAAAAGGATAT
>CAYOFM010000036.1:0-7716 GCA_964403365.1 uncultured Candidatus Saccharibacteria bacterium
AAGGTACCCTCTTTTGGAGTAAGGGGTGGTGAGGTAGTCAAACCACAAGAAGTAGCTAAGTTAATAGAAGAAGTTAAACAAAAACTAAGTACCAAATCAGGAGTTAAGATAAAAAATGTTTTAGTTAATGTTGGTGGCAACCATCTATACTCTATACCTTCTTCTGGTTTAGTTTCTGTTTCAAGGGCTGATCAAAAGATTTCTAAAGAAGACATTCAAAGAGTGCTCCAGGCAGCCGGGGCTATTAATTTGCCTTATAATAAAGAGGTCCTACATATTCTACCTCAAGAATACATAGTAGATAGTGAAAAAGGTATTAAAGAACCTCTAGGCTTAAAAGGTATCCGCCTAGAAGCCAAGGTATTACTCCCTTGTTTATTCTCCCCTGTTTTAGAAAACTTAGATAAAGCAATAGCTCTAGCTAACCTGCAAGCCCTAGACTTTATTATCTCCCCTCAAACTGCCTCTAAAGCTGTTTTAAGCCCAGAACAAAAAGAAGTAGGAGTGGCAGTGGTTGATATTGGTTCTAGCACTACCACTTTATCAGTATTTGAAAAAGGAGACTTGGTTGATTTTGCTATTTTTCCTATTGGCTCTGCTAATATTACCAATGATATCGCTATTTGTTTAAGAACAGAAATCTCCACAGCTGAAAGGATTAAAAAAGAATTTGGCAGTTTAGAAATAAAAGACAAAATGAAAAAGAATGCTGAAGGAGATGAGGTAAAACTACCAGAAAAAAACCTGATATTTTCTAAAAAGTTTTTAAATAATATTATTGAAGCTAGAATGTCTGATATTTTCTTAGAAACAAACAAATCTTTGAAAAAAATATCTGGTGGCCAACCTTTACCTTCTGGAGTAATTTTAACTGGAGGTGGCTCTAAAATGCCTGGTATTGTAGAGTTTGCAAAAGATAAACTAGGGCTCCCTTGTCGAGAAGGCTCTTCTATATATATTCCTAGTTTAGATGATCCAGAACTCTCAACCTGCACTGGTATTCTATTAACTGCTTTTGGTAACGGCCATAGTGTTGGTAGCGAGGTTAGCCAAGACCTTGCAATAAAAAATATATCCAGTAGAATTAAGAAAATATTGAAATTGTTTGTCCCATAAACTACTAGTTAAAACTACGTATATGAGTAAACCTCTTAAAATTAAAGTGATTGGTGTTGGTGGCTCTGGAGTAAATGCTATTAGCCGAATGGTTAAAGATGGGGTTAAAGATGTAGAATTAATTGCTGTTAATACTGATGCTGGTTCGCTCAAGAAATGTCCCGCTAGTTACAAAATCCTGATTGGTCCAAATACAACTCAAGGATTAGGCGCAGGAATGAATCCTAAAGTGGGCGAAAAAGCAGCTAGAGAAAGTTACGAAGAGCTAAAAAATGCTATGGAAGGCGCTCAAATGATTTTTCTAACTTGTGGTATGGGTGGTGGCTCAGGAACTAGTGGTATAGCTGTACTAGGAGAAATAGCTAAGAGTTTAAATATCTTAACTGTGGCAGTGGTAACATTGCCTTTTTCTTTTGAAGGGATACAACGTAAAAACGTAGCTAATACTGGCTTAAAGAATTTAGGAGACAATGTTGATACACTTTTAACTATTCATAATGATAAATTACTAACCCTAACTAGCTCTAATACTACTATTGAAAATGCTTTCTGGCTTTGTGACGGCGTGTTAAGAGAAGCAGTAAAAGGTATCTCTGATTTGGTTTCTATGCCCGGAATTATTAATGTAGATTTTGCTGATCTAAAAGGGATTCTAGAAAACACTGGTAGAGCATTTTTAGGCCAGGGCAGGGCCAAAGGAGAAAAACGCGCTTTTGCTGCTGCTAATATGGCCATGCACTCCCCTCTTTTAAACTTTGCCTTAAAAGATGCTCAGGGTATTTTATTAAATATAGCTGGAAAAGATGATCTAACACTGGCCGAGGTAAATGCTGCAGCCACTTTTATTAAAACAGCAGCTCCAGATGGCACAAAAATTATTTTTGGAGTTTCTGACGACCCAACCTTAAAAGAAGGAGAGATCAAAGTAACTGTTATTGCCACATCAAATAATTAAAGGCAAAAAAGTTATCCACAGATTAAGTGATTGCCTTTTAATTTAATTTTAGTAGAATGGAATGGACTCCATTTTTTCTTTTCCCTAAAATCACTCAAATAAAACTGTATATATGCAACAAATCCAAAAAAGGAATGGCCAAGTAGTTAATTTTGATGTCAGTAAGATATACAAGGCGATATTTAAATCATTGGAAGCAAGTGGCCAGCCTAATTTTGATTTAGCTAAAAGCTTAGGTGATAAGGTGCAAGAAAAACTTTTAAATGCTGTTGTCAAAGACCAGTTTCCTAAAGTAGAAGAAATTCAAGATATAGTAGAGCAAGTATTAGTTAATAAAGGCCAGGCTAAAACAGCCAAAGCGTTTATCCTTTACCGCCAAAAAAGATCAGGGATTAGGAACCAAAAAAGACAATTATTAAACAAAGAAGATATAGATGATATTGATAAGCAATTTGACTTAAATTCTTTAAGAGTGCTTTGCTCAAGATATTTAAAAAAAGATAAACAAGGTAAAGTAATTGAATCTCCACGTCACTTATTTGAAAGAGTGGCTACGCATACAGCGTTGCCCTCTATTTTTTTTGATGAAATGCTCTTCAGTAAACAAGAAGGGGAAACTGTGCATCCAACCCAAAAGTTTGATCAACAAGAATATGCAGGGAAAATAAGTATAGGAAAATATACCCTTAATCAGTTTCATTTAGAAGCTATTAAGAGAATGTATGATCGGTTTAATCAAAAGAGGCAAATGAAAAAAAGCTTTTCTGAGGTGTTTGAAATGATTAAGAATGGAGAGTTTAATAAATACGAAATAGAAATTACTGAATACTTTAATCTAATGACCACCAGAAAGTTTTTGCCTAACACTCCAGCCCTTATCAACTTTGGTGGATCTCTAGGAATGGGTAGTGCCTGCTTTGTTTTGCCAGTTGAAGATTCTATTGAAAGTATTATGCAGACTCTAACCAGCTCGGCAATTGTTTTTAAATCAGGCGGAGGTATGGGTTATAATTTTTCTAAACTAAGACCAGAAGGCGATTTTATTAAAACCACCGGTGGGTCTAGCTCTGGCCCACTCTCATTTATGTCCCTGTTTGATAAAATGACCGATGTTATAAAACAGGGCGGCGTACGTCGTGGGGCTTCAATGGGCATAATGAATTGTTTTGGAGGAGAAACAAGAGTTAATACAATAAATGGTAAAATACCAATCAAAAAATTAAAAGATAAAACTGTCTACACCTATAGTTACGACAAAAAAAATAAAAGACTAAAAGTAGCACAAGGATTTTGCCGTCAAACAGCAAAAAATATCGAAGTATGGAAAGTAACCTTAGATAATGATGAAACAATTATTGCCACTCCTGATCACAAATTTCTTTTAAGTAATGACCGGTACAAACAACTAAAACATCTAAAAGTTGGTGCTAGTATTAAGGCGTTTTATAAAATTATAGATAATCGAGGATATACACGCATAGGTATCACTGGGCAAAAAAACGAAACACCTGAACATAATCTTGTAGCAGAAATGAAAATCAAACGACCGATTAAAACTAGTGGAAAAAATAAAAGGAGAGGAAATGATGAGATGGTACATCATCTTGATCGTAATAATTTAAACAATAACCCTGATAATCTAGAGGTACTAACTATTTCTGAACATTCCAGACTACATTTTAAAGATAGCTTACAAAAACACCAAAGAAGAATTGCTAAAAAGCGGAAAGGAAAAACTTTAGCAGAAGTATATGGAAAAGAAAAAGCAAAAAAGTGGATCGATAAAATGGCAAAATCTAGAAAGGGGTCTGTTGCTTGGAATAAAAATATTAATGCCTCAGTTTATAAATCACATTATCCAAAAGGATTCAAGAATCAATTTTCTAATCATAAAATAAAAAAAATAGAACATCATGGATATCAAGATGTTTATGACTTAACCGTACCGAAATTTCACAATTTTGTCGTAGAAGATATTTTTGTTCACAACTGTGACCATCCAGATATAGAACAATTTATCACTGCCAAACGCGGTAATAATGCTTTAAAAAACTTTAATATCTCAGTATTTATTAAATCTAATTTTTGGGAGTATTATGAAACGAATAAGCCATACCCTCTTCGTAACCCAAAAAATAACGAGGTAGTAAAATACATTGACCCACAAAACTTTTTAAACTTAATTGTTTACCAAGCTTGGGAATCTGCCGAACCCGGTGTTGTCTTTGAAGACCACGTTAACAAACATAACCCTTTCCTCAAAACCCTCGGCCCCATTGAATGCACCAATCCATGTGGAGAAATTCCACTTTTTCCACACGGAAGTTGTAATCTTGGGTCTATTAATGTTTGGTCATTTTGTAATAGTAAACCAACAAATGGACATAAAAAGGATGTACGCTTTGATTGGGACGAGTTTAAGAGGGTGGTTAAAATTACTACCAAGTTTTTAGACAATGTTATTGAGGTAAACAAATTTCCTTTGCCAGAGATAGAAGAAATGAGTTTGAATATGAGACGAATTGGTTTGGGTATGATGGGTGTAGCAAATGTTCTCTATGAATTAGAGCTTCCCTATAATTCTTCTGAAGGATTAAAATTTATGGAGAAACTAATGGAGTTTTTAAACTATCACTCTAAGGTTGTTTCTGTTATTCTGGCTAAACAAAGGGGTAAGTTCCCATATTATGATAAAAGTTTTTATCAAACAGGCAAGTTGCCTTTCAGGGGCAAAGAAATAGCTTCTGGTGAATTACCTTTGGAAGAAAAAGAAACATTAGATTGGGATTTATTAAAAGAAAAAATAAAAGAGTATGGTTTAAGAAACGCTCAAACCACTACTAATGCTCCTACGGGCAGTATTAGTATGATTGCTGGTTGTTCTTCTGGTATTGAGCCAAATTTTAGCTTAGTTTTCGAGAAAAAAGTAAGTATTGGTAGCTTCTATTATGTTAACCCTATTTTTGAACAAGCTATGGCTAGAGAGGGCTTGCTAGATGAAGAGCTAATCAAACAAGTTTCTGATGATAGGGGTAGTTTACAAAACTTAAACTATATCCCACCACATTTAAAAAGAGTTTTTGTCACAGCTATGGATTTATCAGCAGAAGATCATATTAAGGCTTTATCTATCCTACAAAGATGGACTGATTCTGCTATCTCTAAAACTATTAACTTCCCATCCACAGCTACAGTAGAAGATATGAAAAAAGCATACTTGTTAGGCCACGAATTAGGTTGCAAGGGTTTAACAGTATTCCGTGATCAATCTATCCAAGGAGTGTTGTCAACTGGACCTAAAGATAAAAAACCAACAGACCAAGTAGAAAAATCAAAAATAGAAGAACTGGTAAGAGAAAAAGATGAAAAAGCTAAAGGACCAGTAGTTTATCATGATGTAACTGTAGATGTTCCTCCCCCATTTAAAAGCAACGGCAATAGTGATAATTGCCCTAATTGTACTACTCCTCTAATTAGAGCAGAGGGTTGTAAGAAATGCCCTAAATGCGGTTGGGGAGTTTGCACAGGTTAATTAGACTTTAATAAAACAATGTTATTTGTTATCACAGGAAATGGTAAGGGTAAAACTACTAGTGCCATTGGTATGGGCATTAGGGCGGTTGGAGCTGATAGAAAAGTTTTAATGGTTCAGTTTTTAAAAACTGGTAGCTCCTCAGAAGTTAAAGTTCTAAAAGAGCTTGGCTCCTTTACAGTAAAAAGCTTTGGCAGAAAAGGATTTATTGTTAATAAAATAACTGATCAAGATATTGAATTAGCAGAGCAAGGCTTAATATATACTCGTCAGGCATTAGAAAATGACTCCTGTGATTTCTTAGTGCTTGATGAGCTATGTGTTACTTTGCATTTTAATTTGCTACAATTAAATAATGTGCTAAGCTTATTAAAAGAGTATAAAGACAAGAAACACATTGTGATAACTGGCAGAAAATGCCCACAGGAGATTATAGAAATAGCTGATTTAGTTACAGAGTGTAAGGAAATAAAGCATTACTATAATAAAGGAGTGTCTCAAGAAAAAGGTATTGAATTCTAAATTATAAAATAAAAATATGCACAAAAAAATTCTTGGATTATTCGTTTTATTAATTGTTTTAGGAGCTGCTTCATGGCAGTTAATTAATTTTAGTAATCAGATATCTGAAACTGAAGTTGATTTAACTAAGGAATCAAATAATAATTTACCAGCTGGATTAGTTATTGAAGCAGTTAATATGGCTTCTTTAATAATAGATAATGGCATAGATGCTCCACAAAACTTTGATTTAGAAATTGCTTCTACTACCACCGCTTTTGACCTCTTAAAGATAGCTACTGCTTCTGCCAGCACCACCTTAAAGTTTAAAGAATATGAAATAGGGGTACTTATAGAACAAATAGGCGAACAAAAAAACGGCACAGACGACAAATACTGGATGTACTATGTTAATGACGAGATGCCTATGGTAGCATCCGACAAACAGCTTATCTCCCCCTCCGACACCATCTCCTTCCGCTTTGAAGAATCAAGTTTCTAATTAACTAATCAAATGAATATTTTCAAAGAAAAAAATTGGGCCCTGTGTTTTGTATTTTTTTTAATTGCTATTGGTATATTAGCAAGGCTTATTCCGCACGTGCCGAATTTTGTGCCAATTGGAGCTATTGCTTTGTTTGGGGCTGTTTATTTACCTAAAAAGATTGGACTAGTTTTGCCTCTGGTTGCTATATTTATTTCCGACTTATTTCTTGGGTTTTATGATTGGCCAGTTATGGCTGCTGTTTACTCCAGCTTTGTTTTAATGGGCGTACTTGGCTGGGTAATAAAGAAAAAAAACAACTGGACGAACATTATGGGCGCCTCTATCTTAGGAGCTATCATCTTCTTTATTGTTACTAACTTTGTTGTTTGGGCTTTTACTCCGTGGTACACTAAGAGTATAGTAGGGTTAATCCAATGCTTTATTATGGCCTTACCATTTTTCAGAAGTACTTTAGTTAGCAACATATTTTATAGTTTTTGCTTCTTTGGTGCTTACAAACTATCTGTTGCTTTTCTTAAGCAAAAATTTACTAATTTTTGCGTTAATAATCAATAATAAAAAACAATTTATTGTTTTTTGTCTGGAGGGACACATGAAAATAGGAGGAATAAAAAAATTAGATGTAAGTAGTTATCAAGGCAAAATGGCTTGCGTTATTTATGTGCTTGGCTGTAATTACAAATGCCCATGGTGTAATAGTCCTGAGTTAGTTAGAGAAAGTAATAATCAAGGCATAGATAAAAAACAGGTTTTTAATTATTTAAGAAGTAAACAAAAAAAGCTAGACGGAGTAGTCTTGTGCGGAGGTGAACCAACTCTGTACCCTACCCTGCCATGGTTTTTAATCGGTATAAAAAAATTGGGTTTTAATATTAAACTAAATACTAACGGCTCTAATCCAACTATGCTTAAAAAATTGATTAATAGCAGATTGGTTGATTATATTTCAATGGACATTAAAGCTCCTAAAGAAAAATACGCAGAAATGATTGGCTTTGATGATTGTTCCAGTAATTACTTAATCAACGGTATTGATCAAAGTATTGATATTTTAAAAAACAGCAATATTGATTATGAATTTGTGACTACTATTGTACCTCTGTT
>CAYOFM010000037.1:0-1879 GCA_964403365.1 uncultured Candidatus Saccharibacteria bacterium
AAAAAAGTAAAAAATAATGGAGTATAAACCAACAATTGGCTTAGAAATACATATTGAGCTTAAAACTAACTCAAAGATGTTTTGTAGTTGTGTTAACAATCCAGACGAGGGCAGGGCTAACTTTAATGTTTGTCCAGTATGTATGGCGCATCCAGGAACCCTGCCAGTAATCAATGAGCAAGCTATCAAAAAAGTGGTAAAAACTGGTTTAGCTTTAAACTGCCAGATTAAAACACACACTTTTTTTGAAAGAAAAAACTATTTTTATCCTGATTTACCTAAGGGCTATCAGATTTCTCAATATCTAGCACCTTTATGTGAAAGCGGATTTTTAACCCTTCAGTCAGGCAAAAAAGTAGGCATAGAAAGAGTACATCTAGAAGAAGATACTGCTAAGCTGTTACATACTGATGATAATAAGGGTAGTTTAGTTGATTTTAATAGAGCTGGGGTGCCACTTATGGAGCTAGTGACAAAACCAGACATTGAATCAGCAGATGAGGCCAGAGAGTTCGTTAAGGCCTTGCGAGCTATTTTAAGATATTTAGAGGTTAGTGGGGCTAATATGGAGAAAGGGGAGATGAGAGCAGAAGTAAATATTTCTATTGCCAAACAAGGAGCTCAAGAATTAGGTACCAAAGTAGAAATTAAGAATCTCAATTCTATTAAGGCAGTAGAAAAATCTATTGAAACAGAGATTGTTAGACAGCAAGAAGTATTAAAAGCAGGGGATAAAGTAGTGCAAGAAACAAGGGGATTTAAAGATGCTAATCAAACCACTTTTTCTCAAAGAAAAAAAGAACAAGCTCATGATTATAGGTATTTTCCAGAGCCAGATTTACCACCATTAGAATTATCAGATAAGTTTATTAAAGATATCAAAGCGGAGATTCCAGAATTACCACAGGCGAAGATGAATAGGTTTGAAAAAGAATACGGGCTGGATGAAAAGCAGAGCGAGATGTTCGCCCTAGAAAGAGAGTTGGGAGAGTATTTTGAAAAGGTAGTTTCAGAATTACAAATTTGGTTAAAGCAAAAAAACTATAATCAAGACGAGGATCAAAAAGCTATCAAACTAGCAGCTAACTATATTTCTACTGATTTGCAGTATTTATTAAAAGGTACAGAGTTAGAAGAAGCAAAGTTTTCTATCAGCCCTGAGAATTTTGCTGAGTTTTTAGCCATGATTTTTACTGGGGAAATTTCTAGTAAAATTGCTAAATTAGTTTTAAAAGAAATGTTTGAAAAAGGTGGTGACTCATCGCAAATCATTAAAGATCAGGGTTTAGAACAGATCTCTAATACATCAGAGATTGAGAAGGTAGCCGAGGAAGTTATTAAAAGCAATGCAAGCGCAGTAGGGGAGTACAAAAAAGGGAAAATTACTGCTTTGCAGTTTTTAATCGGCCAGTTAATGGCAAAAACTAAAGGTAAAGCTAACCCTCAAGTAGCTAAAGAAATCTTAGAGGGATTATTAAAATAATAAATCTATGCAATTTTCATCAACTAAAAAATTATATCAAGCTATGGCTAAGGGGAATGTTTCTGGTATTACTGTACCTGCTTTTAATATCAGAACTTTAACTTTTGATATAATGAAAGCGTTACTCAGGGCAGCTAAAAAGGAAAAAGTAGCTACCTTTATAATGGAGATAGCACAATCAGAAATAGTCTATACTAGGCAAAGCTTGCAAGAGTTTAGTGAGAATTGCGTTAAGGCTATTAAAGCAGAAAAATACAAAGGACCAATCTTTTTACAAGCTGATCATTTTAAGTGTTTAGATAATGAGTGTTTAAATATTAGAGAAATGGAAGGCTTGATCAAGCAGGCTATGATGGCTAGATTCTATAACATAGATATTGATTGTTCAAAGATGAC
>CAYOFM010000037.1:1889-7695 GCA_964403365.1 uncultured Candidatus Saccharibacteria bacterium
TGCGGGGCAATATCAATAAAACAAATAATTTGATTGAATTTATAAATAAAACTGTTCCTGATGATGTTGAAGTATCAATTGGCGCTGAGTTAGGGGAAATAGGCGGATCAAATACAAGTGTTTTAGAGTTAGATAAGTTTTTAAATAAAGTAAAAGGGATTAGTAAAGTAGCAGTTCAAACCGGTACGAGCCATGGTAAAGGTGGTGAAATTAATTGGGAGTTACTTAAACAATTAAATGATAAAGCTAAGCAAGCTGGCTTAGCTGGTATTGTACAGCATGGTGCTTCTACCTTGCCTGAAGGGGAACTAGCTCAACTGCCAAGAGCAGGAGTTTGTGAAGTGCATTTAGCCACAGAGATAATGGATACTATTTTGGATAGTAAGTATTTTCCAGAAGAATTAGAAAAAAAGATAAATAGCAAACATGATTTAGGAGTGTTTAAAGAAGATATTTTAAAGATTCCTCAAAAGCAAATAGATGGTATAGCTGAAGAAGTAGAGGCGGAGTTTGTTAACTTTTTTAAGTTATTAAACGTCATAGGTTCTATTGACTTGGTGGAGAAATTATATTAGAGTTTAAAAAAAAGAGGATAAACTTTTCTGTTTATCCTCTTTTAATTCAGAAAATTTTTAATTAGTTTTTCAGCTTGTTGATAGGTTTTTATCCAATGGATATTTTTATCGCGTTTAAACCATGTCATTTGTCTTTTACTAAACTTAATTGTATTTATTTTTATTCTCTCTATTATCTCTTGCTTAGTTGCTTTGCCTTTAAAGTATTCTTCCCATTCTCTATAGCCAATAGTATCTGTTTTAGGTAATGATTTAGCTTCTTTTTCTAGCCCTTGTTTTATCATTTTATCTACTCTTTTACTTATCTTTATCTCTAGCTCTCGTTTAGGTATGTCTATTCCTAGCACTAAGCAATCATAAACAGGTTTTTTATCTAGAGTAGGTACTTTACCTAAGGTTTTAGCAATTTCAATAGCCCTTACTAATCTTCTTTTATTTTTAACCTCAATATTACTAGCTCTTTCTGGATCTAGTTTTTTTAATATTTTAAAGAGTTGATCAATAGATTTTTTTACTAGCTCTTGCCGTAACTTAGGATTATTTTTCATATTTGGAAATATCCAACCTTCAGTAATAGAGTAGATATAGAAAGGAGAGCCACCAACTAAAAATGGTAGATTGTTTTTTTTATAAACTTGCTTGATAGCTTGGCTAGCTAATCTTTGATATCGCGATACAGAGAACTTTACCCTAGGGCTAGCTATATCAATAAGGTGGTGAGGGATACCCTGCATTTCTTTTTTTGTTATCTTACCAGTACCAATATCCATACCTTTATATACTTGCCGTGAATCAGCAGAAACTATCTCGCCATTAAACTTCTTCGCTAATTTAATAGATAAATCAGTTTTCCCACTTGCCGTTGGCCCCAATATCACCACCAGCTTGACAAGGGCAGCCCTTGTCAACATCTGACAAGGGCAGCCCTTGTCAGGTTTTAAAAGGTTGAGGATGGTTTGTTCGCGGAGCTTTTTTGTCTCCAGTGGCACACTATCTTTGATACGACTAGAAGCAGTGCCTGGGCGGGGGCTGTATTTGCCAATAAAAACTTGGCTGAACTTAATCTTTTTAATTACATCTAAGGTGTGTTCAAATTGTTTTTTTGTTTCACCTGGGAAGCCAACTATTACATCTGTAGTAATTTCTACGTTTGGGATAGCTTTTTTGATTTTATCTACTAATTTTAAGTATTGGGCTCTAGTATAATGTCGATTCATTTTTTTTAAAATAGCATTGTCACCAGCTTGAAATGGTAAGTGAACATATTTTTTAATCTTTGGATTACTGGCTATTTCTTTTATTAACTCATCTTTAAAATCTTTAGGGTGATTGGTAATAAAAGTGATTTTAAAGTTGCCTGGCAGGGCAGTTAGTTTTTGTAATAGTTTTACAAAGCTTGGATAAGAATTAACGTTTTGACCAAGTAGAGTTATTTCTTTAGTTTTCTTTTTGCTTAAATGTTTTACTTCAGTGATAATTGCTTTTTGAGATCGGTATTTTTCTCTACCTCTTGTGAAAGGTACAGCACAGTAACTACAAAAGTTGTTACAGCCACGCATAATAGGTACTAAACCAGTAATTGGTTTTATATTTTCTATTTTTTCAAATTGTTTGATTACTATACCTAGTTTAGAAAATATTTGTTTATCTTTTTTTAAAACACAGCCAGTTAAGATTATTTGTTTTTCAGGCAGGCGAGCAATTAAGTTTTTAATTTTATTAATTGGTTTTTCTCGTACTGAACAGGCGTTAATAACAACTAAATCAGCCTCTCCAGGAGTAGGGGAGGGCTTGTATCCTTTATTTTCTAAAACCACAGCGATTCTTTCAGAATCGCTGTGGTTCATTTGGCAACCAAATGTAGCAACGTAATATTTCATCTAACTAGTAACTAATTAACTGGCTCTGCTTGAACATCAATAGCATCCAATCTAATCCATTTTGTACCATCTTTATTTCTAGAGTTATTTATTGTGTCAGTTGAGCTACCGTTTTTATCTTCATCTTCATCTTCCCCACTATCCGTGCTGGTAGAATTTGTACTTGAAGCATTTTTTTTAGCTTGATCCTTATTCTCCACTCTTTCTTGTATTCTTTGTTGTACTTGAATAGACCTATCTTCTAATTTATCCATCACCTCGCCAAACTTTTGAATGTGAGCTTCTCTGGCTATTCTAATACGAGCCATAGTGCTGGTAGGTACTTGATTCTCTAGTTTAGTAAGAATACGTTGATGTAAAGTACTCTGTTTGGAAAGCTTGTCTAAAAATGCTCCTACTTTAGGACTACTACTAGCAGTATCTTTAATTTTACCTGCAATTTCCCTTACTTTTTCAATTGATTCTTCATATTTAGCAATAGCCTTTTCTAGTAACTCAGGCTTTTTGTTTTTCTTTAACATTAAATCTGTTTCCAGGATTTGTGCTGAAGCATACCTTAATTTAAGCTCTGCCTTTTTAACCTTATCAAAGGTGAAAAAGCTACGAATGCTTCTGCCCCAGTTTTTTAAGAAATAGAATCTACTATCAGGTAAAAGAGTTGGTTCTTCTATATCTAAATCTTCTGCTGTGACCTCTTCGTTTTCATCAAACAAGGTTGGCACTGGTTCATCTTGAGCTAAAACATTTAAGCCAATCATTGAAACCATAACGACTGTTAATAAGATACCGAAAAGTTTTTTGATTTTTTGCATATTTTTTATATATTTTTTAGTTAGTTTTTTTCTCTATTTCCATTTTAGCTTTATTTACAAACTTATTCAATGTCATAACGCCTAAATCTTTGTTATGAGAGCGGACAGCAATATTATTAGCTTTTATTTCTTTATCGCCGACTACGATCAGATAGGGTATTTTCTGCACTTCACCTTCACGTATCTTTTTGCCTACTGTTTCATCGTCTAACCTAGCTTCTGCTCTGATATTATTAGCTTTTAACTCCTCGGCAATTTTTTCTGCGTATTTTTTATGATTAGCTCCTACTGGAATGATTTGGGCTTGAATAGGGGAGAGCCATAAAGGCAAAGCCCCGGCATAATGTTCTATTAAAATTCCCATAAACCTTTCAATAGAGCCGTAGATAGTTCTGTGGAGCATTACAGGTCTTTGTTTACCTCCTTTTTCATCAATATATTCTAGTTTAAAGTTTTCTGGCTGGGCAAAATCAAGTTGAACAGTACCGCATTGCCAAGTTCGTCCAATAGAATCTTGTAAATGAGAGTCAATTTTAGGCCCATAAAAAGCACCGTCTCCAGGATTAATCTGATAGGGGAGTTTCATTTCCTTGAGAGTATCTTCTAGTATTTTTTCAGCCAAGTCCCACATTTTTAGATCACCAGTATATTTTTCAGGACGGGTAGAGAGTTCCATATGAAAATCTTTAAAACCAAATATTTTATAGAATTTTAACGTAAGGTTAAGTACATTTTTTAATTCGTCTTTAACCTGTTCTTGAGTACAAAAAATGTGAGCATCATCTTGAGTAAAAGCCCTTACCCTAAATAGTCCATGTAAGGTCCCAGATAGCTCATGGCGATGTACTAAGCCCAACTCTCCAACTCGCATAGGTAGCTCCTTGTATGAGTGAGGTCTTTCTTTATAAAGTAATAAATCACCAGGGCAGTTCATTGGCTTAATGGCATATCTTTCTTTATCAATGACAGAAAAGTACATATTATCCTTGTAGGTTTGCATATGTTTAGAAGTATACCAAAGATCTTCTTTTAGCATAATTGGTGTAGAAACTTCAGAATACCCAGCCTTTCTATGTTCTGTTCTCCAGTAGTTAATTAGTTCTTCCTTAAGGATTAACCCATTATTATGCCAAAATGGGGACCCGGGTCCCTCGTCGTGGAATGTAAATAAATCTAAACGAGCACCTAGTTTACGATGATCTCGCTTTTCAGCTTCTTCCCGTTGTTTAATAAAAGTGTTGAGTTCTTCTTTAGTTTCAAAAGCTAAGCCATAAATACGGGTAAGCATTGTGTTTTTTTCATCTCCTAACCAATAAGCCCCAGCTAGCTTGTCTAGCTTAAATGCTTTGATATCCAAATCTTTAGTTGAAGTAATATGTGGACCCTTGCATACATCAACAAAAGTTACGGGAGGCCCGCCCTCCCGTTGCAGTTCGTAAACAGAAGCAGTTTTGCCAGTGGCTTTAGTTTTAATTAGTTCTAGTTTGTATTTTTGGTCTTTAAATAATTTAAAGGCTTTTGGTTTAGCCATATTTTTCTTTTTAAATTCCAAGTTTTGCTTAATAAGTTGCTTCATTTTTTTCTCAATCTTAGGCAAATCATCATCAGATATTTTAGTTTTACCAAAATCAAAATCATAGTAAAAACCATTGTCTATGGCAGGACCAATGCCAAACTTAACCTTTGGATAAAGCTCTTGTACTGCCAACGCTAAAACATGAGACAACGAGTGCCTCATCATTTCAGCATCTATTTTTTGTTGTTTGTTTGACATATTTTTTTAAATTTAAGATTTATAATTATACCTCACGAATTTCTTCAATAGTTTCGGCGATTAGTTTGGGGGTTGCATCTCTACGGCTTACTTTACCAGTAACAAATACTATTTTATCTTCTTCAAACGCGTTAGGGTTTTCTTGCAAGATATTTGGGAAAACAATTACTTCAGTTTTAGAGGTTAAGTCTTCTAAGCTGACAAATAACATTGGGTCACCTTTTTTGGTGATTATTTTTTTTACCGATGAAATAATCCCGCCAATTATTATTTTATCCCTAGTTGATATTGAGCCATTGAGCATTTCTTTAATTGGTAAGGCACGGCTAGCTAAAACATTACGAATTGATTCTAAGGGATGAGAAGAGATATATAATCCTAAAAGTTCTTTTTCCCATCTTAATGCCTCATCAGTATTTATCGGCGGTGAACTAGCTAGCTGAAGTAGGGGAGCGGCACTAGTTAAACTATCAAACAATCCAGTTTGCCCACCCTCTTTAGCTTTTCTAATTTCTCTATTGAATTCTAAGATATTTTCTAGATTTGATAGCAATTCCCCCCTTTCTTTAAATTTATCAAATGTTCCAGCTTTTATCAAGCTATCTAGAGATTTTTTATTAAAATCCTTATGTTTTATCCTACTGGCAAAATCAGAAAATGATTGATAAGGTCCATTGGCGGTTCTTTCTTCAATAATTGCACTAACAATATTACTGCCCACATTTTTTATAGCTAACAATCCGAACCTTATCTTATTTTCTTTTG
>CAYOFM010000038.1:0-666 GCA_964403365.1 uncultured Candidatus Saccharibacteria bacterium
TTTTCGGCTACTTCTAAATTAAATCCAGCACTAGTCAGCTTTTTCTTGTAAATGTCTATTAAAAACGGATCATCCTCAACTAATAATATTTTTGACATATTTATAGAGTGATTTATGTTACTCTGTTTGTTCCTCCGATATTCTCATTATTTCTTCTAAAGAAGTGACACCCTCTAAGACCTTTAAAACTCCATCCTCCTCCATAGTAGCCATACCTTGCCGGCGGGCTTCTTTAAAAATCACTTGCTCAGTAAATTCACCAGTAATTATGTCACTTAATTCATCTGTCATTTCTAGAACCTCGAATATACCCTTTCTTCCACTATACCCCTTAGAATTACATTTTTTACAACCTTTAGGTTTAAAGGTATAGAAAATGCCCTTGCTTCTTATCTCTGCTTTTAACTCTTGGGGCATATTTTTAATCTTGCTTAAAAGATATTGTTTCGCTGATCCAGTGGCTTTTACTTTTTCTTTACAAGTAGGGCAAAGGGCTCGCACTAAGCGCTGACTAACAGCTAAGTTTAAAGAAGGAGCTAGTAAAAACGGCTTAATGCCCATATCAACTAATCGCGGTACAACACCCGGTGCATTATTAGTATGTAAAGTGCTTAACACCAAGTGGCCAGTTAAAGCGGCATGAATAGCCAAAGAAGCATTTTCTTC
>CAYOFM010000038.1:676-7522 GCA_964403365.1 uncultured Candidatus Saccharibacteria bacterium
CCAACCATAATAATATCTGGGTCTTGCCTTAAAATTTGCCTTAAACCTTTAGCAAAAGTATATTTAATATCTGGTCTAACTTGTGATTGGCTTACCCCATCTACAAAATACTCTACCGGATCTTCCAAAGTAACAATGTTTACTCCTTCTTGATTTAACATTTTTAAAACAGTGTATAGGGTAGTACTTTTACCACTACCAGTAGGACCAGTTACTAAAATCATACCATGAGGCCGCTTAATAGATTCTTTGATCAATCTTAAGTTACGACCATAAAAACCTAAGTCTTCTAGTTTATCCAAGCCCTGAGCTGGATTTAACACTCTTAATACTATCTTTTCTCCTGTGGTAGTAGGAAAGGTAGCCACCCTAAAATCAATTCTTTTCTCAGCTACTACTGTAGAAAATCTGCCATCCTGAGGCAATCTTGTTTCATCAATTTTTAAACCACTTAAAATCTTAATCCTAGCAATAATAGCTTGGTGAATCTTAGCTGGAAGGGTTAGGGAGTGATACAACACCCCATCAAATCTAAAACGCACTCTAGTAGCATCTTTTGATGGCTCAATGTGAATATCAGAAGCATTACCCTCTACAGCCTGCCTTAAAATTACTGATACCATTTTAATAACTGGAGCTTCTTCAACTATTCTTTCAAAATCTTGTTTTTTTAAATCTGGCTTCTTGTTATTAATTTGTATTTCTTGCTCTAAACGCTTTAGAGCCTTTTGCATCTCTTGCTGAGGTCCCTGATACTTATTAAGGCACTGTCCAAAACTAGTTAAACTAATTAAAAATATCTGAGGAGTGAGTTTGTGCTGACGGGCTAAGAATTTTAAAGCCTGCTTGGCTTGAACATTGTCAGGATTAACCATACCCACTTCAAATACTCCTTGAATCCGATCAATACTTAAAGGAATCATTTTGTAAAAATCAACAGCCTCTTTAGGAATAATCAATAATACATCTGGTGGGATAGATTCTGGTAAAAGCTTTTTAAGTGGTATATCTAAAAAACGGCTTTTTGCTTCAAAAAGCTTTTCTTCAGGGAGAAGTTGCTTTTCCAAGACAAGTTCTTCAATAGTTTTATTGCTCGTTCTTGCTTCTTTACTAAGATCTTCTCCTCTTTTCTTGTTAATTACCTTGTCTTTAACAAGGTATTCAATAAAATTCATTAACTAATTAATTAATACGGTTCAAATGGCCTTTGACGACCAAACTCTTCTGGCAACGTTAATTCTTCAAAAGAGTCTAGTTCTATTACTTGTTCACTTTCCAAAAACTCAAAATCAACATTTACATTAGGAATAAAAAACAATGTTTCAGGAATCATTTCCAATTCAGGAGTTAAAAACACCTCTTTAACAACCACTGCCACCAATATTAAAACAGCCACAATAACTATTATTTTAAAAATCTTTTTGTCTTTTTCATTTAGCATAATTAATTGTAAGCTCTTACTTTTAATACTAGCGAGAAACCCAAGGCATTTGTATCCGCTTCTTCTGACCCACTACTTGAAATAGACAAAACCTCGATTACTCTTGATGAATTTTCAATGCTATTTAAAAAACCTTCTAAAGAACTAAGAAAACCAGAAACAGATATACGTACTCTAAATTCTTTTATTCGATCTTCTTTTGTTTCTTCTCTAGGTCTTCTTGCATCTTTTATATATGTTTCTTGGCTGACAGACTCTAAAATCAAACCGCTCTTCTGGGCCTCTTCTTGTAAAAAGCTGAACAAGGGAGCTAAAGAAAACTCTGCTGGTATAGCAGCCTGCACTTTACTCAACCCTTCTTGATGCTCCAATAGCTTTTGGGCAGTTTGAGTCATCCCCACTGAGATATCTTGAATTCTAGTAAGCTCTGTTTGGTTATCTGTTACTTCTTGATTAATTGTTTGATATTTTGCGTAACTAGGCAAAATTAAATAAATAATCAAAAGAAAACCTGCTAACAAAAAAATTGGAATGATAAATAAGCGTTTCATTGAAAAAATACTTCAGGTAAGAAAAAGGAAATACTAAAACCTACTTTCCCATCTTTATCTAAAGAGATGTTACTTAAAGCAAGACCTTTAATGTTTTGATTGCCCTGTAAAATAAGCATTTGCTCTCCTAGTGTTTTAAAACTTTCAGTAATTGCACTTAAGGTAATCCTATTTTCTTCCTCATTAAGAGATAAGTCACTAAATTGAACTTGACTATGACAAATCTCTCTGAAAAAATCAAACAACTTTGAAGTTTCCCTATGGCTAGATAGCGCTACTTTAAAATCATCTATTTCCCTAACAATAGCCACCAATTCCTTTTCAAGCTTTTCAGCCCCTAAAGCTTTAATATCTATTATTTGTTTATCAATGTTTGCCTTGTCATCTTCTAAAGAATTAATTTGGCTACCAATTATTAAATAAATGACTAAAACAAAAACTAATATTGCTGATAAGGCAATTAAAACATAGTTCAACCACCAAGGGCCTTTAGGAATTGGTTTGGGGATTATTTTAAAATCTTGTTTAGGCATAATTATTAGACCTACTTAAACATCCGCGCCCATTAAGGCTACACCAACTGCCACTGCAAAAGATGGGCCCATTTTCTGCAATCTATTCTCTAAAACTTTAGGATAAGAAAGTTGACTAAATGGATTGGCAATCTGCACCTCTTTTTTTAATCTTTCTTTTAAATACTCTTTTAAGCCAAACAAAAGGGCAGAACCTCCTGTTAAAATAATATCTTTTACTTCCTTGCCTTCTTTTTCATAAAAATCATTGCAAACTTTTTGCACCTCTGTGGTAAAACTATTAATCCTATCAGCTAATATTTTATACACCTCATTATTCTGAGGATCTAAGCCATGTTTTTTCTTTAATTTCTCAGCTACCCTAAAATCTGTATTTAAACCAGCAGCTATTTTTTTAGTTAAACCAATACTTGATAGATCAAAACTATAGCTAGCAAATAATTTGTTATTTAAAACAATACTTAAAGTTGTACCTTGCCAGCCAAAATCAACTAAAGCTACTGGTTTATCTGCCATATCTTTAGGAATAGAGGATCTCATCAAGCCAAAAACCTCTGCTTCCATACCCTTAATGGTTAATTTACTTAAATCAGCCATTTTTTGGTAATGAGCTAAAACATTCTTAGGCACAGCCACTAAAAGTATTTTTTGCTTAGCTATAGAAGAGCCCTCTTGCTTGCCAATAATCTGCCAGTCAAAAACAACTTCTTGCAGGGGCAAGGGTACATGATGTCGCGCTTCAAATTCAATAGCTTGAGGCAACTCTGTTTCACTCATTGGCGGCAGGGTAAAAGTAGTAAAAAAAGTAGAGAAATCTGGCAAAGCTAAAGCAATCTTTTTCTGATCTATTTTAAGCTTATCAAACAAGCCCGTTAAAACACCAGCTGCTACATTGCTAGATAAAAGCATAGTTTCTTGATTAAAGATAGTTAAAGATGTAGCGTGTGGGAATCTAAACTCAGCATAATTCTCCAATTTTATCTTTTTATTATTAGCCCAAGACAACTCAACAATCTTAATACTAGAAACGCCAATATCAATTCCTAAAGATTTTTTTGAAAAAAGAGACATGTGTTATAATAAAGTTAGAGAGAGTAATCAATAATTATGTATGCTTAAAAACCTATTACTTAATATCCTATTCCCCCAATTCTGCCTGATCTGTTCTAAAGAGGGTTTTTTAGTTTGCCCTGATTGCTTGCACAATATTGAGATTAACCAAAGTTTTTATTGCCCGTTCTGCTCTTTACCTTACAGGCTAAGCAACCCCGAAAAGTGTAAGTCACATCAAGGTATGTTTTTAGATGGTCATCTTTATCCTGCTTCCTTTGATGAAAGGACTGTTAAAAAATTGATTACCTCATTCAAATACAAGCCATATCATAAAAGCTTGGCCACCTCATTAGCTTATCTAATTATATCACATATTCTATTAACAGAAAACCAGTCAATATTCAAAACTGGGGAAAACTCCATTTTAGTACCTATTCCCCTATCTCGGGCTAAACAAAAAAGCCGTGGTTTTAACCAATCAGCTTTATTAGCCAGAGAGCTATCTAGCTTTCTTAATATCCCATGCCAAGAAAATAACTTAATTAAAATTAAAAAAACACAAAGCCAAACAACCCTTACTAGACAAGAACGGCAAAACAATATCAAAGGTGTTTTTACCCTTAACAACCCAGCTCAAGTAAGCAATAAAACTATTTTCTTAGTTGACGATGTCCTAACCACTGGTGCCACCCTCGAATCCGCTGCCCAAGTCCTCAAAACCTCCGGCCACGCCCACGCCGTCTATGCCCTCACCATCGCCCGCCAACCCCTAAAGTAATTAGAATGACTAATTTTAGCTTAATTATAATCCCAAAAAAACTATTTATATAAATTGCTATGGCTATCAATAGCAACAAAAACACACTCCTGCTCAGTAATAAATTTATAAATTGCTCTGATATTGCCAGTGATATTAATACTACGGTAATCTGTATACTTGCCCTTTAGGGGGTGATTGTTTAAAATCGGATTAAATGAGTTATCTAAAAAAACTTCAAGACGCTCTCGCGTCTTTTCTTGTTGTTGTTTGGTAAGCTTTTTATACTGCTTGTCAAAATTCTTGTGAAAACGAATTTTCATAAAGAATTAAAATACTTCTTTAGCTCAGTTTTTGAAGTAACAGTACCAGACAGATTACGATTTCTTTGAATGTCAAATTCAACCCCTGTTAAAAGATTTTCTAATTCACTAGACATTTGAGGAACGATACTAAAGCTCACTGCTTTATTACGGACAAATTGCTTTAAGTACGCATTAATTACAGCACTTAAAGAAAGTCCTAATTTTTGAGCAATCTTCTGGGCATCTTGTTTGACCTCCTTTTCAGTTTTAATGTTAATTACAGTTCTCATATACCTAAAGTATATACAATGGTTAAATGAATGTCAAGACCTCGCCCTGTGGATAAAACAAAAAACGAATTTGCATTCGCTTCCTGTTTACTTTCTGTTCGTGTGGACTGCAGGAGATTCAGTTGGAACCAAATCATCCAAGAATTACAAAATTATCAAACATTACAGTTTGTTTTTAAGGCACCACTATCTTAACAAAAACTTAAAAGTGTAAAAATCTACTCTTTCTCTCCACAACTTACTTTTACATCTGACTTACCAGTTGCCATACCACCACTAAAAAGAGAAGCACTACCTACGATACAAACAATGTTGTCTTTTTTATAACCCCTAACTCCTTTTATGGTTGCATCTCCAGAGTTTTCCATATCATTCTCAAAGCCATTATTCTGAAAAAAGGAATTAATCTTACTGTAATTTGAACTTTCAGTATTTAGTAATTCAAAGCCCTCCCCTTGAATAGACATATATTCTCTTGCGTCTGTTATTCTAGTAAGGTTCCAAGAAAACTCAACACCTTCCACTAAAAAATTCAATTGAGTTGCTTGCTTTAATTCTTCTAAAAGAATACTAATAGCACTTTGGTTTGAGCCATTAGTTTCTGGCTGTTCGTTGTCTATTGGTTGTTCTACTTGTTCTGTTTCTTGTTGGTCTTGCTCTACTGGCTCTGGCCAATACTGCCAAGCTAAAACACCGCCAGCGATAACTACCAGCACGATAACGCTAATTAAAATTGTAGAAAATCCTTTTTTGAACATATTTTTTATATTAGTTTAGTTATTATTTTTATTATAAACGAAAAATCTATTTTTACAATAAACAGGTGTGTGTTGTGGACTGTAGGAAATTCAGTTGGAACCAAATTATCCAAGAATTACAAAATTATCAAAAATTACAGTTTTCTTTTACTAATATATTTAGTCAATAAACTTAAATGTAAAATTATTTAGTTGGATTTATAGTTCTATTATATCTTGTTCCCATACAGCAGGTGCACCGTTCATGATTCTTGTTCTCTCTAGGTACAGCTTATTTTCGGAAGAAATCAGTTGTTTTAAGTTAACAAATCCCTGTGCCGTCATATCGTTATATATTTTTACCAATCTAGGTTCAGCTCCTGTTATATCAGCTAAATAATAAACACTAAAAGATGGTGGACGTGCATTTCTATCCGCTGTCCAATAAGCAATCCTAGAGCTATCATCAGACCAAATTATTTCCATAAACGAATCCTTTTTTCCTTCAGCAAGAACAATCAACTCATTAGTGTTATCAAACGACATCAATTCTATTTTTGGCAATGCGACCGCAGAAGCCCAAGTTGTTTTAGTAATGTAATCGCCGTTTGGAGATAGGCTTAGTTTGACGTTAACACTCTCTGAATGACCCAACAATTCTAGCTCCATCTCTTGATTTGTTTGTAAATTACACCAAAAAACCTTATACTGATTTTCTTTATTAATATGATATAGCAAAATATCGTCTGTTTCTCCAATTTTATCCAAATATCCTGTTCGGCAATCAGCAATCTCAAAATTATCTGCTTCACTATAATCCACTGTTACTTCAGGCAATTCAACAATATCGGGCTTTTCACAATCTTCGGAACAAATACACCAGTCTTCCCCTATGCCACAAACTCCATCGCCACAATTAACGCATCTCTGTTGAGTCATCTCCTCAACACAAACTACTTCACCAGATATGTTTACTGGTGTTAATACATCACGATCTTCTAATTCCCCACAACAAGGTGTACAGCCCATAACATTACATTCTATTTCTCCCTCCTTGGTACAATTTTTTTCTTCTGCCTCTGGCCAATACTGCCAAGCTAAAGTACCACCTGCAATAACTACCAGCACGATAACAACAATTAAAATTGTAGAAAATCCTTTTTTAAGCATATTTTTTAT
>CAYOFM010000039.1:0-7490 GCA_964403365.1 uncultured Candidatus Saccharibacteria bacterium
TGTTGCTATTAGCAAACTTTAAGCTCTGTTTAACTATTCTTCTTAAAAACTTAACAATAAATACTCTAGCAAACTTAGTAGCCACAAAAGCCACTAAAAGTATAAGGGCTACTTTTATCCCACTGGACAAAGCCCACGACAAAATATTATCTAAACCTAATGTATACATATATATAATATAGAATTATTAATTAATGATTATCTAACACACCCTTTATACTCTATTCTACCTTAAATTACAACACTAAAGCCAGCCAAGGTGATCTAGGGCTAAATAACCCTCACCAAAGTTACGGATTTCCCCTTTTTTGAGCATCTCTCTTACTTTCTCCAATGGGAAAAGTTCTACTTCAATAAACTCACCTTCATCCAGTTTTAATTCGTCTGTAATCTTTTTACAATCCAACGCCACAAAACAATGAATGCCAGCTGAATTATACGCGTCCATATGCTCAATAATACCCAAGTCTTTAAACTCCCCCACATACCCTGTTTCTTCTAGAAATTCACGTTTAGCAGCTTCTATTGGTTTTTCGTTCTCTTCCATTAAACCAAGTGGAAACTCATAAAATATCTCCTCTGGTCCAAGTCTAAATTGTTTTACTAAAATAGCTTCTTTATCTTTAGTAAAACCAACAACAGAAACAACATCGTGCCCAGTTGTTTTTATATCAAAATCCTTTAATTTGCCATCTGGCATTTTAAAGGTAGTAACATCAATCTTAACAAAACCATCAAACGCCCGCCTTGTTTTAACCTTCTCCCATTTTTCTATCGCCATAAAATTTTAGTTAATATATTCAAATCTTGCAACTTCTTTACCGTCAATAATAACCTTTTCCAAAAACATCTTTTTTGGTCGTATCCACAAAGCATTCCTCCCATATTCAGGAGAATCATATAAAGCACGATAAACAACCAACTCCTCAAGTGTTTCACTATGATGAGCTACCCCAATCACCTCATATTCCCCACCCTTAAAATGCTTGTATTCCCCCAATTTTATTTCTTCCATATTTTTTAAACTTTAATAAAAAAATATTAATCTAATTTTGAATATTTTGATATTCTTGAACGTGCAACACAGCCTTGTTTATATCTTTTATCGTCTGAAATTGTTTATCAGTAATTTTAATTGGTAAAAATATTTGAATAACCAAAGATGTGACTGCAATTCCCACAGAAATAGTGATTGCTACCCCACCAAGTAATTTTGCCCAAAATAATTGATTATAGTCAAGCAATCTAAATGCTCCTTCAATAGATATTGTCATCATACTCTCTTCTCCGATATCTGTTTCTGTTCTATTGCCGGTATTCTGTACTAATAATTTACTATGGATTATCTTTGATGAATAAAGACTCTTTTCTCGCTTTTCAAATTTGGCGCTTGAGTTATTTTCATTTTTGTAGCACCAATAATTTTTTCTTTCTTAATAGTTAAATGTTCTCTTAACCTATCCTGTGTTCTGTTTCTTTTGGCTACCCCTGTATATAACTCTTGATTTGAATTATTAAGCAGACGGTAAATAGTAGGCTTATCTTCTGAGATCGTTTTTATATTCGTCTTATTAAATTTTTTTGCATTTGTAAATTTTACCATATTATTTTAATTATTGTTAGCTGTGGATAACTGTCACTTGACCTACTCTTTGGTTTTCTATATAATTAAAGTATAATCGAAAATAAATCGAAAGTCAACTAGTCAAAATTTTATGCTTACTAAAAGACAAAAACAAGTTTTAGATTTTATAAAATCATATAAAGAAAAACATGTCTACGCCCCCTCTCTTGAGGAGATCAAGGATCATTTAAATCTCTCTTCTGTTTCCACGGCTCATTACCACGTACATAAACTTGAAAAATCTGGTTATCTAAAAAAAGAAAACAACCAAGCACGCTCTATTGGTGTTCGCGATAACATAATAATCAATAAACAATTTAACATAAAAAAGAAAACTTCTTTTAGTGTCCCAATATACGGAATGGCAAATGCAGGTCCAGCAACAATTTTCGCTGAAGAAAATATCTATGGTTATATTAAAATCCCTAGCAATTTACATATAGCTAAAAACGGAATTTTTGCTGTACTAATACATGGCGACTCAATGAATATGGCAACTATAGGGGGGAAACGCCTCAAGGACGGAAATTTTGCCTTAATCGATTCTAAATATAAAGTTCCACACAATGGAGATTATGTCCTCTCAATTATTGACGGTTGTGCAAATCTTAAAAAGTTCAATCGTGATAAAAAAACTAAAATTATTAAACTAACATCCGAGTCAACAAACAAAAACCATAAACCGATCTATATCTCAAGTGAAGATGACTATATGGTTAATGGAAAAGTTATTGCAGTGCTCAATAAATAAGTAGAAAACATTATGATGGCAAAATTATTCAAAAATAAGAAAAGTTGGCAAACAGAAAAAAATGATTTTACTTTTATAGACCTTTTTGCTGGTATGGGGGGTATTAGGATCCCATTTGAAGAACTTGGAGGGAAATGCGTATTCACTTCTGAATTTGATAAGTTCGCACAAGATACATATACAGAAAATTTTAATGAAATTCCTAGTGGCGATATAACAAAAATTAAAGCGGAAAAAATTCCTGCTTTTGATATTCTTCTAGCTGGTTTTCCATGCCAACCATTTTCAAATGCTGGCCTCAAAAAAGGCTTCAATGACACTAGGGGAACATTATTTTTTGATATAGCGAGAATTGTTAAGCATCATAAACCAAAGGTTTTATTTTTAGAGAATGTCAAAGGTTTTAAAAATCACGACAAAGGAAACACCTTTAAAACACTCAAAAACACTTTGGAAAATTTAGGATATAGAGTTTTTGCAGAAGTTCTTAATGCAAAAAACTTTGGAATACCCCAAAATAGAGAACGTATTTATATAATAGCTTTTTCTAACCATAATGTTGATTTCAAACATCCTAAACCAAATAATAAAATGACAAGATTGGGCGATATTTTAGAAAAAAAAGTTGATGCAAAATATACAATATCAGATAAGTTATGGGCTGGACATCAAAGACGTAAAAAGGAACACAAAAAAAAGGGTAACGGTTTTGGATATTGTCTTTTTAATAAAGACTCAAAATATACCAGTACAATGAGTGCTAGATATTATAAAGATGGTTCAGAAATTTTAATCGAACAAAAAAATAAAAATCCAAGAAAGTTAACGCCAAAAGAAGCGTTAAGGCTCCAAGGATATCCTGAAGATTATATCTTTCCTGTAAGTGATACACAGGCTTATAAACAATGTGGGAACAGTGTTGCTGTACCAGTTATAAGAGAGGTAGCAAAAAATATTATTCAAGTTTTAAGATAAAACTATCAATATCTACTAGTTATTAGACTATCCCAATAAGAATTACTTGCTCTCCATTGGGAATAGTTTCTTGGATTTCCCTGATATATACCACTATCAAAAAATACTTCCCCAGATTTAACACCCTTAATCCAATTATCAAACTTTATAGGACCACCAAAAACAATTTTTTCATAAACTCCATTCGGATTCTTAATACACCTAAACCACCCTTTAACATTAAACTTATCTTCCAATTTTTTCTTCATTGAATCTACATCCCAACGTGCAATCAATAGGCTTTCTTTTTGCATCAATTTAGGAATAATATTTTGCTTATTCGATCGCTGATCTTCGTTAAAACTGTACTGTACGAGTATATTATTTACCTTATCAACAAAAAGTATTTGACCGAATGCGTTATATTTTCTTATAGTCGGGCAAGGTTCTCCAGACCAAGAAAAACGTCCTCCTTTGTCCTTATTTGACTTGCCAAAAATTTGCAAAAATGTATCACGACTAATATCGTATTTTTTGTCCTTAAATATATAATAATCCGCAGACCAATCACCAAAAGTAGTTTTTGATGTTGTGGACTTTTTCATCTCGTACCCATATAAATCAGGTAGGTTATCAGCATTCGGCTTGATGCCCATCTGCTTTTCAAGCCAGTGACCCTCTTTACCAGCATGTTTATCTGTGTATTTAGATAGATCAGCTTTTTTACCTTTTACCTTTTTGTTGAATAAATTTATAATTTTTCTTTGTTGAATATTCATATTATTTTCAGTTTATGATATATTAAACACATATGCGGAAGGGACAGGATTCGAACCTGCATGGGGCAAGCCCCGCTAACTTTCCAAGCTAGTGCCTTACCGTTCGGCACACCCTTCCTTAACTTTCACTTTACACTTTCATACCGCGGAGGGCGGAGACGCGCTGGTCCACTGGTGGGTGGGTGAGAAAAAGTTTAGTAAACCAGCTGGTGGTTTGCTTACCACGGAATGGAGATGAAATAAATAAATGGGCGGTGGAGTTATTAGCTACCTTAATTGGATTTGGGTCTTGTGATATCTTTTCTAATGCTCTAGCTAAACCATCTGGATAACGAGTTAAAAGTGCTCCTGAAGCATCAGCTAAAAACTCACGCTTTCTAGAAATAGACATCTTGATTAAACTAGCAGCAATTGGGGCTAAAACAGCTGCTACTAAACCCAAAACAATAATCAATGCTCCTCCCCCACCTTGTTTACTTTTTTTGCTACCTCCTAAACCACCAAAAAAACTAAATCGTAAAAACCAATGGCTAGCTATAGCAATTGTACCAGCTAACATCACTACTACTGTCTGCAATAATATATCCTTATTCTTTATATGGCTCAACTCGTGAGCAATCACTCCCTCTAGTTCTGCCCTTTCTAACTTTTGAAGCAATCCTTGGGTTACTGCCACCACAGCATGTTCTGGATTTCTACCAGTGGCAAAAGCATTTGGCTGGGCTTCTGGTAAAATATATATCTTTGGCAGGGGCAAGCCAGAGGCAATGCATAAGTTTTCTACTAATCTATATAGCTCTGGATTATCTCTTTTTTCTATTGGCTTAGCTTTGGTCATTTTTAGGACAAGTTTATCTGAAAACCAATAACTGCTAAAACTCATCCCCACACTAAAGACAACAGCTATAATTAAAATAGCTGGATTGTCTAGGATATAGCTAAAAAGCCAACCTAAGGCAATAAAAAATATTAAAAAAACAGTAATTAAAAGCCAAGTTTTACGGACATTAGAATCCGCTTGATTATACAATGTTGACATAATACTAAAATACTAGGGCAGCCCTAGTAAAGTTACTAGGGCTGCCCTAGTCACATCTTAAAACTTTACGTTAGGGACAGCACGCTGTGCTTCTTCATTTAGCTCAAACAACTCCATCTTTTTAAAGCCAAACATCTTGGCTACGATATTAGAAGGAAATGTTTCTATTTTAATAGCTAAATCACGCACATTGCTATTGTAGAATCTGCGAGAGGCTTGTACTTTATCTTCAGTATCTCTTAACTCTCTTTGTAGTTCTACAAAGTTTTGCGAAGCCTTTAATTGAGGATAGTTTTCTGAAACAGCAAACAAGGTTTTTAAAGTACCTGTCAGCATATTTTCTGCTTTAACTTTTTCAGCTGTACCTGTGGCACCCATAGCACTAGCCCTAGCTTTAGTTACGTTTTCAAATAACTCTCTTTCGTGGCTGGCGTAACCCTTAACTGTGTTCACTAAATTAGGGATAAGATTATATCTCCTTTTTAGTTGAACATCAATATCACTCCAAGCCTCTTTGGCTCTGTTCTTTTTCCTAACTAAACCATTGTACACTGCCACGAACCAGGCAGCTCCTACAATGATAATACCTAATATAATGTATAGAATCATATTTTTATATTTTTTTAATTAATTATTTGTAGACTTTTTTAATTCGAATTAACAGCTTTTTTACTCCAATAAATGACAATAAAAAATAATATTATATCCCATAAAAAGTACAGACCGATCATAGATAAATTCAAAGAAAAATCAGTATTTGTTTGATACCCTAAGATAATAGTTAGTGCCTGCACAACAACTGCTACTGAAACTAAACCGAATCCTAGTCTATTAGTTTGACTTGCTAAAAACAAAGATTGTTTTACTATTACTCTAAAAGCCATTTTAACTGCTATAAAAGCTATTAAGGTACTAGCTATTAGACCTAATAAATTTAATAGAATACCTGGTATTTTATCAGATAGATACCACACTATAACCTGCAATGGAATTCCTAAAATAATCCCAAAACCCATAATATGGAACACTAACCTTGTCACCATCCAGGTAATACTTTTTTGTAATCTTGGTATTTGATTTTGATTCATCCTCTTTATCTTGGCAATGATAAAATCATCATACTAATCAAAGGATGCTGAGTAGCAAACTTATAATTAAATAATTTTATAAGAGTCAAAAAATCCTTAAGTTCTTCACGAAATGTTTCAGGACCTTTAAAGACTTCTACTGCTTCTTTTATGATATTCTTATAATAATGATCTAAAACTTCATAAGCTCCTTTTTTCCTCATGTATTCAACAATCTTTTTAAATTCTCCTCTGTCAAGCCAAACTCCCTTGCATGAATTACAAACATCAACTCCAATATCTGAATCACCATATCCTACTTCGTATAAAGTAATCTTATCTTGGGGACATATTTTTTCAGATGGAGAAACTTTAAATTTATCTTTTTTATCCCAAAGATCAATATCGAGCCAATTCAGATCTTTATCTTTTTCATCTTTAGCTTGACGTAATTCGTCTTGCTCGAACCAAAGACCTAAACATTTTGGACAATAATCAACACTAGTGTTGAAAAAAACTATTTCTTTTAACTCTTGATCTAGACAAGTTGGACAATTCATAATAATTTATTTATAATTTCTTAATAAAAACGACCATTTACTTATTCTAACTAAAAACCCTCTCAGAATCAATACGAGGGGGTTGTTAGTGTTAGGCTTGATGCTTACATTCCCATACCAGGCATACCCATACCACCTCCAGGCATACCGCCCATACCAGCTGGGGAATCATCTTTTTTAGGAATATCAGAAACAGTAGCTTCGGTAGTTAAAATCATAGAAGCACCTGAGACAGCGTTTTCTAAAGCACTACGAACCACTTTAGTTGGATCAATAATACCTGCAGCCATCAAATCTTCGTACTTCCTTTGCTGGGCATTAAAACCAATAGCACCTTGTTGTTTTTTAACATATTCTACTATCACAGAACCTTCTACTCCAGCATTGTTAGCAATCATTCTTAAAGGTTCTTCCATAGCTTTTTGTAATATCTTGGCACCTAGCTTTTCATCTGTATTTTCAAAAGTTAAATTACTTAAAGCACTAGATAGTCTTAGTAAGGCTACTCCCCCACCCGGTACAATGCCTTCTTCAATAGCTGCTTTAGTAGCAGACAGGGCATCCTCTGCTTTATGTTGCCGTGCTTTTTGTTCTACTTCAGTAGGAGCACCTACTTTTATCACTGCTACACCACCTGATAACTTAGCTAATCTTTCTTCCAGTTTTTCTTTATCAAAATCAGAGTCAATAGCTTTAATCTCGTTTCTAAGTTGACC
>CAYOFM010000040.1:0-7027 GCA_964403365.1 uncultured Candidatus Saccharibacteria bacterium
GTTAATAATCTATCCAACCCCCAAGCAATACCTCCATGAGGTGGCACTCCATATTCAAATGCTTTGAGCAAGTGTCCAAATTTATCTTGTATATCTTTCTTATTATGACCTAAGGCTTCAAATACTGCCTCTAAAATTTTAGGGTCGTGCGTTCTAATACTACCACCTGCTACTTCAAAACCGTTTAAAGCTAAATCATATTGATAAGCTAATACATTCTTCATATTCCCTTTTATCTCTTTAGTATCTTCAGATTGAGGCTTAGTGAACGGATGATGCATAGCAATCCATTTACCTTTACCTTCTGATTCATCAAACATTGGAAAATCTACAATAAAAGTAAAGGCTAACTCATTTGGGTCTTTTTTATCTTTTCTTAAATCTGGCTTATCTGAGTTATATTTCTCCATTGCCTCTTTGTAAGTAAGCCGTGGAAATGGAATTTGAGTAATTTTTTTATTTGGGAATAGATCCTTAACCATTTTAATAGCCAGCTCTTCAACTAAGTTTAAAATGTCTTCTTGCTCCACAAAGGACATCTCTATATCTAACTGAGTAAATTCTGCTTGTCTTTGTCCTCTCTGATCTTCATCTCTTAAACATTTGACAATCTGAAAATACTTTTCCATGCCTGCCACCATTAATAATTGTTTGTACTGTTGAGGGCTTTGAGGTAGGGCATAAAAGCTACCCGCTTGCAACCTTGATGGTACCACAAAATCTCTAGCTCCCTCTGGGGTAGATTTAGTAAGCAAAGGTGTTTCTATTTCAGTAAAATCTTTTCCGTACATAAAGCCTCTAATAAACTTTATCACATTATGACGCATCAAAAGATTATTCTTCATCCTTTCAGTTCTTAAATCTAAGTATCTATATTTCATTCTCACTTCTTCGTTTACATCCTTACTATCTTCATTAACTTCAAACGGTGGTGTTTGAGCTTGGTTTAATACTTTTAATCCCAAAGCTTCAATCTCTACAGTACCTGTAGGGATTTTATCATTTATCATTCCTTTAGGTCTTTCCTTGACCTTACCAGTAATTTCCACTACCCACTCTGATCTTAAGGTATCAGCATTTTTATTGTTTACAAATACCACTTGGCACTTTCCGCTTCTATCTCTTAAATCAATAAAAAGCACCTTACCGTGCTTTCTTACTGTATCTACCCAACCAAATAATTTCACTTCTTTACCAATATTTTTTGGTGTATCAATTATGTTTGTTCTTTGCATAGTTACTTTAAATATGATTTAACTTTTTTCACTATCTCAGCTGGAGTAAAATTTGTTTTTATTAAATAATCTAAGGCTTTTAATTCTTTAGCATGCTTTTTAGCTGTGGGATCATCAAAATTAGAAAAAGCAACAATTTTTAGCTTAGCTATTGTTGGGTCCTCTCTAATTTCTTGTAAAGCTTTTAAGCCATCGTTCCTAGGTAATAAGATATCTAATAAAACGATGTCTGGTTGTTCTTGCCTAGCAACCCTAACACCATCTTCTGCATTATCTACTGCAATAACTTCTAGCCCAGCCTGTTTAAATCTAACAACATACATTTCTCGCAACACTTTTTCATTTTCAATTATTAGTATTTTTTTAGGCTTAGGCATAGTAGAATTATTAAGTTTTAATTTTAATAAAGCCCCTTTTCCCTTTTTGTATAATCATTCCATCTTCTAATGCTATCTTCTCTTGCCAATCCTTCACTCCCCTACTCTCGCCCTTAATTATTAAACTTACTCCCCCACCAATTACTACTCTTTTTGCTTCCCCTTTAGATTCTACTAATCCACTATCTTTTAATAAATCCAATACTAGATATTCTTTTTTATTTACCTTAAACTCTTTGATCTCATCAGGCACTCCCCCTTTCTTAAATATCTTATCAAACTCTTGTTCTGCTTTTTTTGCCTTCTTGTCGCTATGATATATTCTAACAATCTCTTTAGCTAATTTCGCTTTGGCATCTCTGGGATTATTTTCTATTTCACCCTGACTCACTTTCAAATCCGTACAAAGTTCAAAGTACTGGCCAATAAGCTCATCCTGCATACTCATCACCTTGCCGTACATATCACTTGGTTCATCTGTTATGTTTATAACATTACCCCAAGAAGTTGACATCTTCCTACCGTCTAAACCATCTAACATTTTTAATGTCATTATATCTTGAGGTTCTTGATCATTAATCTTTTGTATATCTCTGCCTGTTTTCAAATTAAACAACTGGTCAAATCCGCCAAGCTCAACATCTGCCTTAATAGCCACAGAATCATACCCTTGCAATAAAGGGTAAGAAAGTTCATGTAAGCCAATTGGTTTTGCTTCGTTCCATCGTTCTTTAAAATTTCTTCTTTGTATCATTTGTTGAGCAGTAAAATATTTTGATAATTCTAAACCTTGCCTCCATGTTATTTTACCAAGCCACTCTGAATTATATCTTAATTCTACTTTTTTCACATCTAAAACCAACCCAAGTTGTGCCTTATAATTCTTCATATTCTCTTTTATATCCTTATTAGTAAGTTGTTTTCTTGCATCTTGTTTATCTGAAGCATCACCGATTAAACCTGTAAAATCACCTATGATTAAAACAATAGTATGCCCTAAATCTTGAAATGCTCGTAGTTTCCATAAAGCAATCGCTCTGCCTATATGTATTCTAGGACCTGTTGGATCAATGCCAAGCTTAATCCGCATTTTTTTACCAGATTTAAGTTTATCCTCTAGATGTTTCTTATCAACAACTTCCTCCACTCCCCTACTCAATATCTCCTGTATTTTGTTTTCATCAGTATTAATTGCCATTTTTTTTAATAAATTTTAAGATATAATCACAATATTTAGTATAATCACTCAAGCAAGATTTTATTGATTTGTAAAAAAGTTTTTCATCTAATTTACGATAATTATGAACTAAGATATTTCTCAAACCAACAGATTGTGAAACATCCATAGCAAAATCCTTATCAAACACCTTTAAGTTAACCAATTCTTCAAAGGTTTCTTTATAATCATTAGGTACCCCACTTTCTTTCAACTCAGCAATAATATGTTGATTGATATCAATCGCATCATTAATAATTCGTTCTAAGATTCTTTCCACTACTGTGTGTTTAAAGTAATCACTAATTATCTCTTCAAAACTAAGATCTTTAAAGCCCCCCAAACGATCCAGTTCTTTTTGAATAAAGTTTATTTTATTTTTTATAAGTTCTTTATCAATCATTTTATTCTTTTGTTTAATTTTTTTTGCCTTCTGGCAAGAATTTTATCCTTAAGCTCAAAAAGTGATTTACTATCAACATAATTTTTGTAAGCAAATGCTTTGTAGTTATAAAAACTATGTAAATTCCCTGCTATAAACTCACCTTTCATTAAAGCGTTATATAAAAATACTGGCTCTGATCCTTTAATAAATCTTAAGTCAACATTTTGCCCTTGAAACAACTGGGAAAAATCATTGAATAAGGTACCGAATCTTCTATACTCTACCTTTTGATTATCCATAACCCCAATATCCAAATCACTTTTTTTATGTGTTTTACCATTTTTTTGCGAACCGAACAAAACCACGAAATCTAATCCGCGTTTTCTAACAATCCCTTCTGCTTTTTTCTTTTGTTCGTTAGTAACTACCATTTATTCATTGTAATAAAATCAAGCAAAAAAAGCAACAGTGTAATTAAAAAACAGGAAAGCTATTTATACTTCAGCTTTCCTGCTAATTCTTATCAATCTCCATTTTTAGATCACACTCATCACAAAACATACTAGCCACCTCCCTTTAGCTTACCCTGTAAGCTATGCTATTTTTTAAAATTGTTAACAAAATTATTAATTGACCGATTAAAACTTTTCTCCATCTTCTTTTGCTTTTATGCCAAGGCTCTCTTCTATTTCCTGCTTAGCTGGGCAATACGGCAAATAATCACAGTACCCACAAAGCTTTGAGATATTTGGTTCCCATTTCTTTTCACTGCCTATTTCTTCCACTGTATCTAAAATTCGTTTTTTAGTTTGCTCTCTTAATTCCTCAGTTGGTACTACAGATCGTCTTTGTCCAGATTTTAGGTATATATAGGTAGCTTGAGTTACTTTTTTATTAAATAAGCTTTCCACTAAAAATACATAAAATAATAATTGAAAATTATCATTTTTTTCTTTGCCTGTTTTATAATCAATAATCTCTAAATCCCCTTGTGGTAGTGAATCTACCCGATCAAGCTTACCGCCTATTTTTAAATTATCTCCAAAAGCTACTTTTTTATAATCATCAAAAGAATTACCAGGAGGCGAAACAGGCAAATTAAAAAGTTTAGGATTAATATCTTCATTTTCCACAAACCATTTAAGCATTTCTAAAGATTGACCATAGTAATCTCTTTCCTCTTCTATTGATTTAAAACCAAACTCCTCGCCCCTAGGCCCTTGCCAAAGATCTTTTAAGATTTTTTCCATCGCTTTGCCAATTCTTTGTTGGTATGGCAATTTAAAAAATAAAGTTAAAGCATCATGAACGAAACTGCCCATTTCTAAAACAGGGGTTTTTTTCTTAACTTGCTTTTTTATCTTGGCCATTTCAGGATCAAGATATTCAAAATGATATTTTTTAGCACACTGAGTAAAAATACCTAATTTTGATGGCGATACTACATCTGGTCTCATATTTTTTGTATTTTGCGAAATTTTATTGCCTCATCCCTACATAATCATATCTTACTCTTTTACTCCCCTCTTGACAAGTATTCTTGAATAAGTAAGATGAAAGTATCAGCGAAAGTGAACATCACAATGAGATGGTTGCAAAGCTCTCTCGTAGCGAAAATTTAGAACTTTTTGAGCGAGACAAGGAAAACAAGTAAAAAGATTTGAGGCGTAGCAGAGCTACGGGGGCTTAAGCCAAAGTATTGGCTTAAGCGGGCAATTTAGCAAAATCTATGATTTTGCGTTAAGAATTGCCCAGGGGTTTCGATTTTTAATAAAATCGGAACTACATTTACGCAGTTTGACGAAGTCGTAGCCCAAAAGAATAAATTGTAGTAGAGAGAGCTTTGTAACCGTCTCTATATTAAAAGCGTTTGAGCTGGGAGAATGGGCCCAGCGAGCTGAATGGTAAAGCTATCCCCTTATGGGATTAGTGCGTAGCCATCTCCGGAAGCTATCCGTTACCACATAGCATACCAGTCATAGTTGCTGGCACAAGATATAATAAGTAATTATTATATGCATCAAGGTGGCACCACGCGCCTTCGCCCTTAGCGAAGACCGTCCTTGCAGAGATTTTGAATTTTTCGAAATTTCCCAAGGACGGTTTTTTTATTTCAATTAAACCGTTCTATAGTTCTTTCATCCCTAATCAGCAACTTAGTAAAAAAAGGAGATCTCGAGATGAATGATAAAAAAGAAAAAAGCTGTATTCTTTTCGGTTCAGGCAAAGGTAAGTATAAAGAAGCAACTCCGAAAGAAATTGAATTGGGAATAACCCCAGCGAACGTAGAGTCAGTAATTTATCTTAAGAGTGACGGAACGTATAGTCGTCGCTTTATAGATCCTTTGGGTAGATAACTAAAAGGATATATAAAAAGCGGGGGGAAGAAAAATTATGTCGTATTCTTCCCCCTACCTTCCCCTTAGATTATTTTTTATCGCTTGTTAGTATGTTATAGTAATTATATTAAATTAAATTATCTATGAAAACATTAGGAAAGTTTGGTAAATATGGTGGCATTTTTGCACCAGAAACACTTGTTCCTGCTTTAGAAGAATTAGAGCAGGCCTATATCAAGTTTAAGAAAAATGAAAAAGTCCAAGCCGAACTTAAATACCTGCTTGATGAGTATGCTGGACGTCCAACACGCCTTTATTTTGCAAAAAATCTTTCTGAAAAACTTGGTTGCAAAATTTACCTTAAACGGGAGGACCTTTTACATGGCGGAGCTCACAAAATAAATAATGCGTTAGGTCAAGGACTGCTTGCTAAATATATGGGCAAGAAAAAAATCATAGCTGAAACAGGTGCAGGTCAACATGGTTTTGCTGCTGCTATTATAGGGGCTTTCTTAAATATTCCCACTGAAGTATATATGGGAGTTGAAGATATTAAACGACAACATATGAACGTGCTGAGAATGAAGGTTTGTGGGGCTAAAATTATCCCCGTAGAAGTGCGTCCCGGAGTAGGCACCTTGAAAGATGCAGTTAATGAGGCTATGCGCGATTGGGTAACCAATGTTCGTACAACTTACTACTTGATTGGCTCGGTTGTTGGACCGCATCCTTATCCAACCATTGTTCGAGATTTTCAAAAAGTAATTGGTCAAGAAATTAAGCAACAAATTTTAGCAAAAGAGGGAAAGCTTCCCAGAGCAATCATAGCTTGCGTTGGTGGTGGTAGCAATGCCATTGGTTCTTTTTATAATTTCATCAAAAACGAAACCGTAGAATTGATTGGGGTAGAGGCAGGAGGTTTGGGATTAAACTCTGGCAAGCACGGAGCTTCTATCACCCAAGGCGAAGATGGAATTTTGCATGGTTCTTTATCTAAAGTTTTACAGGACAATGATGGCCAAATTCAAGAAGCATATAGTATTTCTGCAGGGTTAGATTATCCTGGAGTAGGTCCTGAACATACCTATTTGGCAAAAATTAAAAGAGCAAGATATGAAACAGTTACTGATAAAGAAGCCCTCGACGCCTTTGCTTTTCTTTCTCGCATCGAAGGCATTATTCCTGCCTTGGAATCAGCACATGCTATTGCTTATCTTACAAAATATGCCGAACGATGCCATGCAAATGATATTCTAGTTATCAATCTTTCTGGTAGAGGCGATAAAGATATGGATCAGGTTTATAAACATTTAAAAAAATAAATTATGGATATACTACTCAACACTTTTCAAAAAGTACAACAAAATCAACAAGGCATTTTTATGGCTGGAATTGTTCCGGGCTACCCAAATATACAAACCAGTTTTGAAATTGCCAAAACGGTTATTAGAGCGGGGGCTGATATTCTAGAGTTA
>CAYOFM010000041.1:0-6625 GCA_964403365.1 uncultured Candidatus Saccharibacteria bacterium
ATTTTGGTTAAATTATTTGAGCTTAAGAAGCATGGAAACAAGTTTTAGCTTAAATTAATTGAGGGATAACTCTGTTCCATCTCTGGATCTCTCTCATAAAAAGGTTCAAAATCTCAATCCTTGGGTTCACAAATTTTTACAGACAAAAACACGGACTAAATGTTCGTTTTTGTTTTGGGTTATGATATGATGAATATAGATAAAGTTATTTATACAATGATATGAAAACATGGGGGATAGGCTATGAAAAATCTAAAGAAAAAGCTAAGGATATTTATTCAAAAATAGGACGTATAGAATGTCCTGCTTTAAGTAATGAGTTTGTCACTTTTAGCCGTGTTGGGTTTAATCATTTAGTTCGTAAGGGTAGAATACCAAGAACAAAGAATGAGCAAAAAAGAAGATTTACTTTAATCCCCTATATTGAAGGAATTATTAAAAATCCAAAGGCAAAAGTTCTATATCGAGAAAAAACAATAAAGTATAAAGCTAATAGGCATGGGGAAAAGATTCTCATTGAATCAAAAGCTAAGTTTTGGGCTTTCGAGGAAAAAGTAGAAAGGTGTAGAATAAAGGTTATCATAAGGCAACTGGGAGATGGCAATAAACATTTTTTTAGTGTTATTAGTGATGAGGTAATCATTGATAATCAAAACAAAAAATCCCTTGATTAAGAGATTCTTTGTTGCACCTGCCATCAGCTATAATGCCGATAGAGACTGACGTCTCGCAGGCACATTAGTATTATACTATATTAATGTATCATTTGTCAATACCAGCATAGTATTATTTATCCACAGGCATTAGTTAATAGAGGAATAACACTATTCCACCTCTGAATCTCTCTCATAAAAAGGTTCAAAATCTCAATCCTTGGGTTCACAGATTTAAAACAAAATACACAAAAAACGAACCCTGAGTTTGTTTTTTGTTTTGGGTTATGATACAATAAAATTAATAAAATAATAAAAAATATGTTTTTTAAAAGGCTTTCTAAAATGTTGATTATAGTAATTGTAATAGCAGTGCTTGTCGGTGGTTTTTTAATTTTTACATTTTTACAAGAGCCAATAGCATATCCAGATACAGAAGAGGAGTTTGGATCTGTAGAAATTCAATTTAATCCAGACAGTCTAGGGCTTTGGTCAACGCGTCCCCTTAAGATCTATAATGATAAAGGTGAGCTAGTTTTAGAGAGGTACATAATAAACATAGATGATGTTATGATAATTGACAATCTTCAGAGTGGTGACTATGTCGCTAAAATTGAGCGTCTTTGTCCTCCTGGTTACAATGAAGAAGAGTTTACAATTATTCAAGCAGAAGCCACTATGATAGATTTTTGGATAAGAAGTTGCATTTAGTATATTTTTGTTAATTTGTTATTAAATTGATTAAGGATAACACTATTCCATCTCTGAACCTCTCTCATAAATAGGTTCAAAATCTCAATATTTGGGGTCACACAATTATAATTTAAAGTGTTAAATTATGTCAATAAATAGCAATAATAAATTTTACTTCTTTTTAGATGAGACGGGCGACCATGGATTATCGTTTGTTGATCCAAATTTTCCTATATTTCTATTGGCAGGATGTCTTTTTGATGAAGTAGAATTAAAAAGAGTAGAAACAGAAATCAATCATCTCAAAAAAGAATTCTTTCGCACAACTGAAGTTATTTTACATTCTCGTGATATCAGAAAATGCGAAGGCGTTTTTCAAATTCTGTTTGACTTAAAAGTCAAACAGAAATTTTACGAAAGATTAAATAGTATTATGACTAGTGCCGACTTTTCTATTATTGGGGCTGGTGTTAATAAAGACGAACATATTAAAAGATACGGCAAGGGTACAGAAAATCCATATGCCATTTCTTTGGCATTTATATTAGAACGACTTATATTTTGTTTAGATGTAAAATCTCCTTCAGCTATTGTTGATATAAAAATTGAAAAACGGGGCAAAAAAGAAGACGGGCAATTATTAGAGAAGTATAATTCAGTACTAGATAGAGGCACTTATTATGTAGACTCACAAAGATTAAGAAATAGGATTAGTAGCTTTGAGTTTTTTCTGAAAAGAGATAATAATATTGGTTTGCAAATTGCGGATTTATGCGCCTACCCATTGGCCAGGCATATTTTAAATTCAAAAGAACCATATATTCCTTTTCAAATTATTAAAGATAAGCTTTATCGTGGCAAAAATGGTGAGTATGATGGTTATGGATTAAAAGTATTTCCTTGATACAAAATAAAAAGTCCCTTGCGGGACCTCTTACCGACCGGGAGACACCCCGATCCAGTTACAGATTAACATAATAAAAATATTTGTCAAGACTTTTGTTTGAAAGTTATCCACAGTTACTTATTCCAAGTGGATTTGGAGGGAGAGGTTGGCGATGCCAGCTTGGAGGGCTGGGTATTTTTTTAGATTAGGGGATTCTGTGAGTAATTCTTTGGCTTGTTCTCTGGTGCTTTCTACTAATTGTAAGTTGCGTAGGTTTTCCATGGCTAGATCAGGGATACCCCATTGTTTAGCTCCGTAAAGGCTACCTGGTCCACGTATTTGTAAGTCTTTTTCTGCTAATTCAAAACCATTTTTTGCTTTAACTAGGGCTTGCAATCTTCTGGTAGTATTTGGGGCACTATCAGAGGTGAATAAGAAGCAATAAGATTGTTTATCGCTTCTGCCTACTCTGCCTCTGAATTGGTGTAATGTGGCTAAACCAAACCGTTCTGCTCCTTCTATTAACATTACAGTAGCATCTGGTATATCTACGCCTACCTCTACCACAGAGGTAGCTACTAAGATATCAAACTTTTTATTCCTAAAGCTTTGCATTATTTTAGCTTTTTCTTTTGGTTTCATTTTGCCGTGTAAAAACTCTATTTTTAAATCAGGGAATACTTTTTCCGATAACTTGCCATGTTCTTCAGTAACTGCCTTTACTTCATTCCAGTTATTTATATCGTTTTCGTTTTCGGTTTTTTCAATACGGGGGCAGATAACAAAGACTTGGTTGCCTTTTTTTACTTCTTTTTTTACAAATTCGTACACTTTTTTTCTGTGTTGAGGAAGAATAATCTCAGTAATTACCTTTTTTCTACCTTTTGGGTTTTGATCAATAATAGATAAGTCTAAATTACCAAATACAGTTAAAGCTAAGGTGCGGGGTATAGGAGTAGCTGTCATTGATAAAAAGTGGGGGATTAAGGCTCTATCATCCTTCCCCTTAGCTACAATCTTAGCCCTTTGCTTAACACCAAACCTGTGCTGTTCATCAATTATAGCTAGAGCTAGGTTGCCAAACTTAACTTTATCTTGAATTAAAGCATGGGTTCCTATTAAAATATCCACTTCACCATTTTTAGTTTTTTCTAATAATTTAGTTCTGGATATCTCCATTATCTCTGGTCTCCACACACCATTTATCTTGTACCGTATTTTTTGAGCAATAATTTTATCTTGTTTACCTGTTAATAGACCAATTCTAATCTTAAATGGTTGAAGTAATTTACTAGTTTCGTCAAAATGTTGTTTAGCTAGTATTTCTGTGGGGGCCATAAAAGCCACTTGAAAGTTGTTTTTTACTGCACTCATGGCAGCTATTAAGGCTACTACTGTTTTACCACTACCTACATCACCCTCTAGCAAGCGTGACATAGGGCTGGCTTTTTCCATATCTTTAATAATCTGCCAAGTAGATTTTCTTTGAGCATCAGTTAATTTAAAAGGCAGAGAGTTAACCAATTTTTGCACTAATTTTATTTTAAACGGAACCTGCGGGGCATTTTTAGTATTTAGTTTTATTCTTTGAGATAATACTGATAACTCAATTAATAATAGTTGTTCAAAGGCAAATCTAGACTTGGCTTTTTCTGCTAATGGCAAGGAGTCTGGAAAGTGTACTTGCCAGATAGCTTGATTAACAGGCAATAGTCCGTTATTTTTAATAATTTTATCAGGCAAGGTTTCAGGAATCTCACCTTTTATTTCCGTTAAAAGTGGTTTTAAAATATATCTTAGCCACCTGCTAGAGAGTTTAGCAGTTTCTGGATAAACAGGGATAATTCTACCAGTGTGAGTAGGGTTAGGGGATACTTTTTCATAAACAGGAGAAGAAACGAAAATACCATTTTTATCTAATGATATTTTGCCAGCTAAAAATATATGATCACTTTTCTTAAGTGAGGTGGTTAAATAAGGTTGATTAAACCAAACTGCCCTAATAGCTCCAGTTTTATCTTCTATTACTGCCTCAGTCACATACATCTTTTTTTTCCATGTACGTGTTGTTTTTATCTCTAAAATCTTACCAGCCAGGCAATACTTTTCATTTACTTTAACTTGGTTAATGTTTGAGATATTAGAAAAATCCTCATATCTTATGGGGAAATGAAAGATTAAATCGTGCACCGTGTTAATGCCCAACCTATTAAGCTTTTTTTGAAACACTGGCCCAATTCTAGATATAGATTGTATAGGGGTATTAAGGTTCATAATAGTTTATCTTAAAGCATTCTTGATTTTAAAGCAATTTTACTTGATTTTTTGAATTTTTTTTGCTATAATTACAAGTGAGAGAAAAATACAAGAATTTATTTATTTTTGTATTTCGATCGAACGCAGTAATTAGAAGGTTCTGCGAGTGTAAGCGCGAGCAGGTCCTTGTAATAGTATTGTAGTTAAAAAACTGAATATTGAATAAACAATGAAAGGTCGTTATTTATTTTTATTACATTTAAAAAGATTTATTATTATGGATTTTATTAATCAAGACGAAAATGAAGCAGTAACTGGTGGCGGTGCTCCTGAAGCTACTCCAGAGGCTACAGAGCCAACGGAAGCTACTCCTGAAGCTCCTGCTCCTGAAATGCCTGAAGCTCCAGCAGAGGAAACTCCTGCAGAAGCTCCAGCAGAAGGTGGTGAAGAAGCTCCAGCAGAGGAAACACCAGCAGAAGCTCCAGCAGAAGGTGGTGAAGAAGCTCCAGCAGAAGCTCCAGCAGAAGCTCCAGCAGAAGCTCCAGCAGAGGAAACACCAGCTGAGTAAGATTTAATTAAGAAAACCGAGCTTTTGCTCGGTTTTCTTGTTTATTAAACCCATGAAAGAAACAATTAAAAATTTAGCTAAAGCATTTATCGGCGAATCACAAGCTAGAAATCGTTATACTTTTTATGCTAAAATTGCTAAAAAAGAAGGTTTTGAACAAATAGCAGAGGTATTTTTAATTACTGCAGAGAATGAAAAAGCTCATGCCAAAAGACTTTTTGAACATATTCAAACGGTAAAACAAGGTAATGATGCTATTGGAGTAGAAGCAGAAGCATCAACTGTTTATGGTGATACAAAAGAAAACCTAAAAGCAGCCATAGAGGGGGAGCATTATGAAAATACTCAAATGTATCCAGAGTTTGCTAGCAAGGCAGAGGAAGATGGTTTACAAGATATAGCTGATAGAATGAGAGCTATTAGTAAAGCAGAAGAGCATCATGAAGATAGATTTAAGAAACTACTAGCTCAAATAGAAAATAATGCTGTGTTTAAAAAGGAACAAGAGGTGGAGTGGGTTTGCCGTGAATGTGGTTTTACCTTTAGGGGCTTAGAGCCACCAGAAAAGTGCCCTTCTTGTGATCATCCAAAGAGTTATTACCAAGTCAAATGTGAACAGTATTAATTAATCATTAATAATGTTATGGTTGAATTAAATCAAATCTATAAATGCAATGTTTGCGGGAATATAGTAGAAGTGTTGCATGCAGGCGAAGGAGCATTAGTTTGCTGTGGCCAGCCTATGGAATTACAAATAGAGAAAATTAAAGATGAGGGTAAAGAAAAACATATACCAATCATAGAGAAGATGCCTGCTAATGTTTGCCAAGGCACAGATGGAGTTAAGATTAAAGTAGGAGAAGTACCTCATCCTATGGATGGAGACCACTATATTGAATGGGTGGAAGTGCAAACAAACGATGGTAGAGTTGGTAAAAAGTTTTTAAAACTAGGCGATAAACCAGAAGCGGAGTTTAATGCCCGAGTAGATGTTATTAGTGCTAGGGCATATTGCAATATTCATGGTTTGTGGAAAGCTGACGCCTAAAGCCTAGTCGTTTTTAAAATATGTTTTCTAAACAAAAACAGCAAGTTTTTTGCTGTTTTTGTTTCTTTGTGCCCTCGGAAGGAGTCGAACCTTCAGCACAGCGTCCGCAACGCTATATTTTATCCATTAAACTACGAGGACTGAGCATTAGTTGTTAATCAATAATTAATAATTGATTAGCTTTAAATGTATCACAAAAAATTGATTTTTTCAATTTTAATGGTATATTGGAATCATGCAGGAGGAGTCGCATAATGGTATTGCAGTAGATTGCTAATCTGCGACGTTTCGGCGTCTTGTGGGTTCGATCCCCACCTCCTCCGCCTTATGAATGAGAACAAAGAAAAAGAGAATAAAGAAGTTAGTGTAACTACGACAAAGATCGCTATTTTTAAGAGTAAGAAGATTCGAAAAATAATTCATAATAATGAGTGGTGGTTTTCGGTTGTTGATATAGTAGAAGCATTAACAGGAAGTGAGAGACCACGAAAATATTGGGGGGATTTAAAGAAAAAATTAGT
>CAYOFM010000042.1:0-1307 GCA_964403365.1 uncultured Candidatus Saccharibacteria bacterium
CTAAAGAAGAAAAAGTAGAAGAAACTACTGAGGAAGTTGAAGTTCCTAAACAGTTTAAAAAACTAGTTGAGGAAATTGAACAAATGCCAGTTATTGAACTAGCTGAATTAGTTAAAATCTTAGAAAAGAAGTTCGGCGTTTCAGCAGCTCCTACCGTAGTAGCAGGCGTAGCTCCAGAAGCAGGCGCAGCTGGTGATGCAGGTGCTGAAGAGAAGAGCTCTTTCAATGTAGAGCTAAGTGCAGTAGGGGACAAGAAGATTGATGTCATTAAGATAGTAAGAGATGTAACTCAAAAAGGACTTAAAGAGTCAAAAGATTTAGTTGATGCTGTAGCTAGTGGTTCTCAAATGATAAGAGAGAATGTGAAGAAAGAAGAAGCAGAAGCAATCAAAAAGCAATTTGAAGAGGCAGGAGCTACTGTTGAACTTAAGTAATCTATCGGTTTAAAAACCAAACAAAGACAGTTTGTTAATTGACAAACTGTTTTTGTTTTGTTCCGATGAGGCCAGTTGGTTTTAAGATGATTTTTTCAAACTTTGGGGGTTGTTGAGATTAAGTGAAAACTTAGTCTTGACAACCTCCTTTTAATTTGGTATGGTATAAACGTGTTTATTCTTTAAAAACTAGGCGGAGAAAAAAAGAATAGTACTAAAGCCAAAACGACAACCAGTTGTCGCTATGGCAAAATAGGAGGTATAAGAATGAAATGGATTAGTTTGCTCGGAGTGGCTATAATATTGTTGATAAGTGTATTGTTATCTGGGTGTAGTGTTTATACTATGCCTAATTACTATGATCCTCCTGTGCGAGAGGTAATAGTACATCGGCCCAGGACAGTGGTTGTATATGGTAGCCATTACTGTACGCATAGTTGGTTTCATCATCGATGGCATCATTGCAGTATGCCACGATATGTGACTGTTTTTTGTAGCAGTCCATATGATAGGGGTGGCAAGGTACGGAGCGTCCACACTCGTCGGCGTCCTGCGTCAGTAAATCGGCGAAGCACGACTACGACCGTAAGGAACAAAGGTGGTCAACGTATCTATACTGGCAAGGTAAGCACTGATACTCGACGAAATCAGCAGGGCGTTACGTCGTCGGTTGTACGGAAGCAGAGGAGAGAGAGCGTACAGACAGCTACTCGGGAGCAAATCCAACCACAAAAGTCGCAAGTGCGGACTGCGACCAGAGAGGTGCAGAGGACACCGACCAAGAAGCGTCGGGTGGTACAGCGATCGACTTCTAAACCGGCTCCGAAACAGACGTCTGTAGTGACAAAGCCGTCGTCTGATGATGACGACGAC
>CAYOFM010000042.1:1407-6511 GCA_964403365.1 uncultured Candidatus Saccharibacteria bacterium
AGGATTCGAGACAAAAAAGTGCTTTCGCAAATTGCGAAAGCACAAAAACAGGCATCAACTTCAGGTTGATGCCTTTTCACTTATAAAAATTAAAATAAATAAGTGCCGAGGATGATGAGTGAAATGAGGACTATGAGATAAAAAATACCTTTGAAAAGTTTGTTGCCTAGGGTTGAGATTTCTTCCTCTGGTGCTTCAAAACGGAGAAAGGTTTTGCGAGAAAGTTTTAGAAATAAAGAAGCAGCTTTTTGTTTGTGTTCTGAGGCTTGGTGTAAATTAAGAAAGATCTTTTTTCTTTCTTTTTTTACCCAAATTATTAAACATAAGCCACTTAGGTTTCTTAGTTCTTGTTTTTTTTCTTTAAAAAACTGTTTTGTTTCTTTGAGGCTAGTAATGTTTAACAGGTTTTGCAAAATCTCGTTTTCTTTAAAATATTCAAAAACAGCTTGATTAAGAATTAAAATACGATCTTTTTCTTCTAGTTCGCCAGTGGCTACCGAGGGGAACTTTTTGTGGCTAAAAACATTATCGCTCATAGTACTACCAATATCAAATATCTCTTTTTCTCTTAACAGTAGGACTATCATTTTACCTATTTGAGAGAAATAAAGGGAGCGTTTTGGAGTAAGGGCTAGGACGGTAAAGTTAATGTTAGCTGTCTCGTGATAGGTTAAAAAACTGTTGATTTGAAACAATGAATGCTTGAGGGCATCTTCGCTGTTGTCGTAACTATCAGTGTAATATTCTTCTTGAATAATATTAGCCATTTTTTCTAAAAGTTCAGATTGCCCTTTTCGGATATGCTTATTTTTAATATCTAGTTCAATCTGACCAGCTAAGTAAAGCTTACCTAATCTGTGTTCTCTATTAGTTTGGGGGAATAGGCTAAAACTACCAAAAGCAGATTGTCCCTTTCTACCCTTTGGATTAAATTGTAGTTCTAGTACTTTCATAGTTTATAACTGTATTTTTTATCTTACTTATTTTTATCATAATTGAAAGATGAGAGTAGGGGAGAGGGTACTTGTTTTGTTTTGCTTGTATATTTTTGGTATAATAAACAAATATGATTGAGGCGTCTCCTAAAACAAGTATTTTGATACGGTTAATCGTTTGGCACTTTATTGAAGCGCCAAAAGCTATTGTTTTAGCTTGGAAGAACTTTTTAGTGTTTAATATGCGCTATTTTTCTGTGCTTCAGTTATTGCGTACCTTGTTATCACCTTGGCGAAAGTATAAAGATTCTTATGGCAGAGGGTTTGATGCTGGCCGTTACTTAGAAACTTTTATCGGTAATATAGTATCTAGGTTATTGGGATCAGTAGTTAGGCTAGTAACTATTGTTGTTGGCTTACTTATGCAAATAGGTGTTTTCTTAGCAGGTATTTTATTAATTATTGGCTGGCTTTTATTGCCAGTTTTTTTAATAATCTTTTTTGCTTTTAGTATTAGTATTTTATTATGATTTTTGATTTAAAAAACACAGCTATTTATCAGGCAGTGAAGTTAGCCAAACACCCTATTTTAAGCTGGGGTAAGCCTTTGAGAATAGTATTTTTATTACTAGGTATTGCTTTGTTTTTAACAAGGGTAGCCTTAGCTGTTTTTAGCCCTAGTTTTGCTAGTAGTGCTTTAAGCGATTTATCTCTTGGTTGGGCTGTATTATTTTCTACCCTAGGTATTTTTGTTTGGTATATTTCTGCCTTTTTTAATCTTAAGCTTAGCCAGCCAAAATTAGAACATTCTATCTATGAGTTTATTACTAGACCAGATTATTTAAATATCGCTTCGTTTTTAGATGTTAAATCTGCCGAGGTATGCCAAGAGGCGTTAAAGTTTGCTAAAAAATATAAGTTAGAAATCCCGCCAAGCTCTGCCTTACTTTATTATTTAATTAATAAAGATATAAGAGAATTAAACTTTATCTTTAGTAGGGCAGAAATAGATATAGAAGGCTTGAAAAAGGCTTTGAAAAAAGAGTTTTTAAGAATTGAAAAAGGAGATAAAACACAAGATGATTTTAAAAGTTACTTATTTAGCGCTGCTAAAATTGCCCATAGTAGAGGGATCCAAAGAATTGGTTTATTAGATATTTTAATTAGTTTAGCTAAAAGCCAAAAACTATTTGAAAAGGTTTTAATAGAAAATGATTTAAAAGCTGAGGATATAGAAAAACTGGTAAGTTGGTACACAGCTATGGAAAAGAAAGAAATTAAGCAAAAAAGATTTTGGGAAGTAGATAATTTAGCAGCTAAAGGTTCTGTTGCTAGAGATTGGGCCTCTGGCTTTAGTATTACTTTGGATAAATATGCTAAAGATTTAAGAGAAAGGATAGAGAAAACAGGCATTAGCCAAGTTATCGGCCACAAGCAACAAATAGAGGCAGTGGAAAGGATATTGAATAAGCAAGATTTAAACAATGTGCTTTTAGTAGGGGAATCAGGAGTGGGCAGAAAAAGTATTGCTTTAGCCCTAGCTCAAAAAGCATTTTTAGGAGAGAGCTTGGAAGGATTAAATTATAAAAGAGTGGTAGAGTTTGATGCTAGCCAGTTAAGTAATAAAGTATTAGATGAATGTTTTAGCGAGGTGGTTAGAGCTGGCAATATTATTTTAGTAATTGATAACTTTCATAGTATTGTAGAAAATGGAGAAGATATTTTAGCTAGGTTTTTGCCTTTAGCTAGCTTTCAGATTATTGCCATTACTTCGTATGTAGAGTTACATAATATAGTAGAAAGATTTCCTAGTGTTTTAAATTCGTTTGAAAAAGTAGAAGTGCCCGAGATAACTAGCGATGAAACCTTTTTGTTTTTAGAAAACTACGTTCCGTTTTTTGAGGCCAAACACAAGCGGTTTATTAGTTATAAAGCATTGAGGGAGGTTGTTGAGTTGGGGGGTAGATTTATGCAAACTCCGTTTCCTCAAAGTGCTTTGCGCCTTTTAGACGAAGCTATGGTCTATTTAGTTAGCCATAGCAAAGATAAAGTATTAATGCCTAGCCATATTGCTACTATTGTTTCTGAGAAATCTGAAATACCAGTAGGGGAATTAGCTGGAGCGGAAAAAGAAAAGTTATTAAATCTAGAAGATATTATCCATAAGAGAATAATTAATCAAGATGAAGCAGTTAGGCAGATTGCCACTGCCTTAAGAAGAGCTAGGGCAGAATTAAATAGAAAAAATGGGCCTATGGGTAGCTTTTTATTCTTGGGGCCAACCGGAGTAGGTAAAACAGAAACATCTAAGGCCTTGGCAGATGTGTATTTTAAAGGAGAGGAAAAAATGATTAGGTTGGATATGTCGGAATTTCAAAATACTAGTGATATATCAAGATTATTAGGAGGTGGGGAGAAAAATCAAGGGCTTTTAACTACACCAGTTAGAGAAAATCCATTTTCTTTAGTATTATTAGATGAACTGGAAAAAGCACATTATAATATTTTAAATTTATTTTTACAGGTGCTAGATGAAGGTTTTATCACAGATGGATTTGGCAGAAGGGTAGATTTTTCCCATACTATTATTATTGCCACCAGCAACGCTGGGGCAGAGATTATTAGGCAAGATATATCAGAAGATAAAACAATGGATATGGTTAAAGAGGATTTGCTAGATTATTTGTTTAAATTAGGTATGTATAGGCCAGAGTTTATTAACCGGTTTGATGGGGTAGTTATATTTAAACCACTAACTGAAGATAATTTAATGGGTATTGCTCACTTGATGCTTGACAAATTAAGGAGAAACCTACAAGATAAGGGTATTAAGTTTGAAAGTAGCCCTGAGTTACAGCAAAAAATAGTAGAACTTTCATATAACCCAGCTTTTGGAGCCAGGGAAATGAAAAGGGTAATTCAAGAAAAAATAGAAAATGTTTTAGCTGAAGCACTTTTAAAAGGCCAGTTAAAACGTGGTAGTAGGGTAGAAATTAATCCTAAGAATTTTAAATTAATAATAAATAATAATCTATGAAAATTGTAGCAGTTATTTCAGTAGTAGTTTTAATAGGCGTTGCCGTAACCGTTGGCTTATTAATTGATACTGATCAAAAAGCAGGAGGGGATAGGGTAGTTGAAGAATCTTTGGAGCGTTTACTAGGTACAGGTAGTTTTACTATAGAAAGTAAGATTGAGATTCTTTCTGATAAAGGGAATATTATTTTTGGGATTAATGGTGCACTTGATAAGGCAAGCGTGGACAATGTACAAACTGAGGGGCAGGTTAGTTTATCAATAGAAGCTGAGGGCGCTAAACAAGAGCTTGCTTTAGAGTTTAAGGCCAAAGATAAAACATTTTATGTTAAGTTGATAAATATACCGGAGATAGCTTCTGCGATGTTAGATGAGCCCTTAATTGCTAGCTTAAAAGATAAATGGATTGAGTTTGATTTTGAAACCATTAAACAACTTACTGGTCAAAGTTTTGAAGATAGTGATATAAACAGTGATCAGACTAAAGCATTTTTAGGTGATGTGCAAGAGCTTTTTAAAGGACAAGCAGTTTTTGCTATTGATGATAATTTGGGAGACGAAACAATTAGCGGTGATAAAACAGTACATTACAAAGTTAGTGTAGATAAAGAAGCCCTAAAAGAGTTAATCCCTGCCTATATCAACCTAGCTAAAAAATATGCTTCAGAGGAGCAACAAGCCCTATATGAAGAAAATATAGATCAAATTTTACAAGATATACCAACCGCTATTGATGATGCTTGGGTAAAAATAGGGGGAATTGAATTTGATGTTTGGGTAGTAAAGGGCAGTGGCTATTTAAAGAAAATACAATATACTAGAAGTATCAAAGATATGCTATTAGATGAATCAGAAACTATTGATTTAGATATTGCTTTTTCTGTTGAGTTTTCTGATTTTAACGAGGTTCCAGAAGTTATTATTCCAACTGATACCTTAACTATTGAAGAGCTCCTAATGAGCCAGTTCAATCTCCAAGACCCAGAGCTACAACTCGTAGAGTAGGAAGTGATAAAATAATTATCGTAATCAAAAAACACCAATTAGTTGGTGTTTTTTTGAATTCGCATTTCGTAGTTAACAACTTTATTATACTATTTTAACAGTTTATGTCAAGTAAGTTATCCGTAACT